>DATJHD010000140.1:0-10790 GCA_035494275.1 Croceibacterium sp. | reverse complement strand
TGAATTCGTTGCTGTAGTCGGTGTAGCCGGCGATGGCCGTCATGTTGATGTTGTCGGTGAGGCCGGCTTCCAGCTTGGCCGAGAGCAGCGTGTGGTCGGCGAACTTGCGCGGCTGATAACAGATATTGTCTGAATAATAGGAAGGGAACGTCGTCGGTTTTCCGCCGGCTACAGGTGACGGAATCTGCGCCGAGAGGTCGATCTTCGGCCGGCAGTTCGTCGCGTAGGTGTCGTAGATTCCGCCGTCGCGAGGCTGAGGAACGAAGCGGTTGTCGAGAATGACGCCGTAAACGTTGTACGCCGCCAGCGTGTACAGCTGGGCTCCGGCGGACGCCTTGCAGGGCTGGGGACCGATGCCGTCGGGATAACCCGCTGTCGGCACCACGCAGCCGCCGGTGTAGCCGTAGGTGACTTCGGGCGTCTCCTCGAGATCTTCCCGGCGATGGCTTGCCGTGAGCAGCAGCTTGATGTCGTCGGTCGGCTTCCACTGCAGCTTGATCTGACCCGCCGCCGTGTTTCCACCGCCGGTGTGCCCGATGATGCAGTCCTTCTTCTCCGAATCCGGCTGGAACGGCGGCAACGAACCGGCAAGCTCGGGCGTCCCCTGCTTGTTCATCATGCAAGTGAAGTCGAGCCGGTTGCCGAACCCTGTCTGGCGGTTGAAATGGCCGAACGCGCGCACCGCAAGGGTCGGCGTCAGGCCGAGGTCGATGGCGCCGCTCGCCTCCATGTGGTCGCGGCTGCCGTAGGCCACCGTAGCGAAGCCCGAACCGTCGCCTTTCGGATCCTGGGTATAGAGCTTGATCGAGCCGGCGATCGAGGCGTTGCCCGACAGCGTGCTCTGCGGTCCCCGGTTGACCTCGACCCGCACCACATCGGTGAAGTCGAGCTCCGATCCAGCCGTCGTCGAGTGATAGATGTCATCGGTGTAGATCGCGACAGCCGGTGGCACCGCCAGGCTGGACGTGGCCCCCTGCTGAACGCCGCGCATCGAGATGATCGGCGTTCCCGCCGACTGCGAGTCGCCCGGCACCGTCTGCAAGTTCGGCACGACCGCGCCGAGTTCGCTGACCTGGGTGACGTTCGCCGCCTTGAGTTCCTCACCCGTCTGCGCGGTAATCGCGATGGGAGTGTCCTGGATGTTCTCGGAGACATAGCGCGCCGTAACGACGATCTCGCCGATGGTGTTCTGGTCGGCCGCTGGAGCAGGGACCGGCTGTGCCGAGGCGTCGGCAGCAGCGCCGGCCTGAGCGGGAGCCGGCGCGGCGGCCTGCTGCGCCGGTGCTCCCTCCTCGGCCCATGCCGGTTGTGACAGGGCGGCCAGAGCGGCCAGGCAGCTCCCCGTGACCAGGTAGCGGCCGATCGTCGCGGGTTTACTCGTCCCTCCCCATTGTGCCATCTCTTGATCCTCTCCTGAGCGTCTGCAACTTTTCGCGGCCTTCTTCACCGAAGCCGTCCCGAACATGTTCTGCCGTGACTCGTCAAAACATAACATGATAAGTAAATCGTCAGACCGAAGCTGTCAACGCGTTATCCGTCGCCCCCGGGCCCCTCGCTTGGCTGAGGCACCATCGGGTGTCCACGCGAATGCGATCGGCCGCGACCGACGACGACAGGGGAAAATCTGCCGAGAGGAGCTAGCAGCGAATGAACCGGGTCGGTTCCGAGCGGCGCAGGCGTGGGGCGGTGGGCCGACGATGCGTCGAGGGTCGGCGTGCTCCGGCTCGTTGACTCCCGTGGATTGCCAATATAATTATCATGTTATCCATCGAGAAGCACACCATACCGGGTGGACGACCGGGACGAGACGAGAGGATACCCATGTACGACAAATCAGATCCGCGTTCGGCACTCGCACCGCAGCGCGACAACGGCGCGACAGCCACTCCTGCCAGCTTTGGTCGCTACTACGAAGACCCGCCGGTGGTAGACGATGCGAACGGGCGCGCCTGGTACACGCGCGGCCAGGACCTGTTGGTCAACTATATCGAGACGAAGCCGGGAGCGACGTTCTCCCGCGCGGGCCAGGTCGACGAATACATGATTGTTCTTCCCGATGAAGGCACGCCGTACGAAATCACCGCAAAGGGAGAAACGAGGTCCGGTGACGGCCACCAGGTCGTCATTGTACCTCCGGGAGACAGCACGATCACCCTGTCGAAGGGCGGGCGCATCGTGCGGCTTTTCTCGACCCAGTCGCCCGACCTCAATGAAAAATGCGCAAACGCCGAGGTCTATGCCCAGCACGACCCGGCGATTCCGGAGTTCAAGCCCTGGCCCGCGCCGCCCGGCGGTTACAAGCTACGTGTTTACGACCTTCAGAAAACCCGCGTGCCGGGCCAGCTCGGACCGATCTGGCGCTGCACGACCATCATGCTCAACTTCCCACCACCCGGCGGCGGGCCGCGCGACGTGACCAAGATGTCGCCGCACAGCCACTACGACTTCGACCAATGTTCGCTGGTGCTGAGCGGATCCTTCCGTCACAACATGCGCTGGCCCTGGGGCCTCAACAAGAACGAGTGGCGCAAGGACGAAGACCCCGTTCTCGGAGCGCCGTCCGCGACGATCATCCCGGCCAGGGTGATCCATTCGTCCGAAGCCGGGGTTCCGCCGCCGGAAGGCAATCGCATGGCCGACATCTTCGCGCCGCCGCGGCTGGACTTTTCCCTGCAGGAGGGATGGGTCAGGAACGCCGACGAGTATCCGCTCCCCGAAGGCGTGGAAATGCCTGCCTGATGACGGTCGGGCTCGAGGACGATCGATGAAGCCGAGGTAACCGATATGCGAACCGATACGCCGCGAATGGCCCCCTTGAGCGACGAGGAGCTCGATTCCGAGCAGGAGGAGATCATCGCCCCGTTCCGCAAGGTCGGCGCCGACTTCGGGGTGTCGCGGGCTTTCGTGCGCCACCCGGTGGCCCTCGCCGCGTTTCGCACCTGGGCGACCTACGTCATGCTGACGCCCAATCCGCTGGGCGAACGCGAACGGGAGATCCTTGCCCTGCGTACCGCCTGGCTGATCAAGTCCGGTTACGTGTGGTCGCGCCATATCTCCTATGCGCACAAGGCCGGCTTGGCGGACGATGAGATCGAGGCCCTCAAGCGACCGCCAGGAGCGCGCGGCTGGAGCGCTGCGGATGCCGCGCTGATCGAGGCCGCCGACGCCCTCGTATCCGACTTCTTCATTCCTGACGGCATTTGGCAGCGCCTGTCGGCTCACTTCGACGACAAGCAATGCATGGATGCGATCTTCGTGGTCGGCCATTTCTGCATGCTGGGCATGTTCCTCAACACGGCCGGCGTTCCGATCGACAGCGACGTGGCCCTCGATCCGGAACTCGACATGCGACCCTGAGACGGCGCGGCCGACGAAGGCGCCGGCGTCGTCGCAACGCCTATCCCTGGTCGGCCTGCTCGCGGTGTATCCGGCCGTAGGGTGCCATGGCGCGCCAGATGAGGAACAGCGCCGGAGGTCCGACAAGGAGCTTGATAACCACCAGCACGAAGCGCAGGTCCGCCTCGGAGGACGCAACGTGGTCGGTCAGGAGACCGGTGAGCGTCGGTCCGACAGATCCGCCGATGACGTTGACCAGCGTCGCGTAGAAGACATTGATCTGCCCGCGCATCTCGTTGGGCGTTGCGATCTGGAGCGCCGAAACGAAGCCCGGACCGCCCATTCCCGAAAGCGCGCCGCCGATCCCGCTGCAGCCGAGCGCCAGCCACGGGCTCGGCATCAGCGGCGCTGCCAGCACGAACGGAAAAGACAGCAGTTGCGCGAGGAACAGCACGCGCACGTTGGCATCTTCGTTTCGCCGGCCCAGGCGCTCCGCAAGCCAGGCCCCCGAGACGAGCCCGATGATCGCCGTCGACAGGGAAGTTGCGCCGAGCAACGGACCGGCGATGGCGGGACCCCAGCCATAGGTTCGTTCGTAGAACGCGGGCATCCACGCGGCGAGGGCATTGTTCATGACGGCCAGAAGCACCATCGCGGAGAGAAGGTTGAGGTGAAGCGCCCGCTGGCGAACGACCGACGCGAGCACCTCGCGCAGGGGATAGCCGTGCGGCCTGCCGCGCCCCCGACGCTCCGGCTCCGGTACGGTCGCCATGACCAGCACGGCGACAACAAGGCCGGGAATTCCGACCATCATGAAGACCAGCTGCCAGTTGTGCACCACCCCCAGGACCGGCAAGCTGACCGGCGGCGATCCCTCGAGAAGGCCCATCAGCGCACCGCCGATGAGCAGCGCCATCGCGCTTCCGGCGAGAATGCCGCCGTTGTAGATGGCATAGGCACGCGGCAGCCGCTCGCGCGGGACCGCGTCGGCAATCAGGGAAATGGCGGCAGGCGTGACCACGGATTCGCTGCTGCCGACCACCGAACGGGCCGCGAACAGCGCCCAGAAGGTCTGCGCCATGCCGCACAGGCTGGTGGTGAAGCTCCACAAGGCCAGGCTGCCGGAGACGAGAAACTTGCGCGTGCCGCGGTCGACGATGCGGGACATGGGCAGGCCCACGACGATGTAGGGAAGCGTGAAGGCGACGCCGAGAAGCAGGCTGACCTGCGTGTCGGACAAAACCAGGTCCCGCTTCATCGGCTGCACGAAGAGCGCGATGACGCCCCGGTCGATATAAGCGAGCATCATCACCAGGGACAGGACGATCACCGTGTACCAGCCGCTCCGGTCGGTGTCCTGCAAGCGCTCGGACGGTGCCGCCGGCGCCTGCTGGAGCGCGCTCGTCTCGCCGACGGTCATGCCGTTACCTTCCCGGCCACTGATGACCAGTTCGGGGGCGGCCGATGACTATGCGATCGCTCCTCTTGGCACCGGAATGCCCGGAATGTCCAACCTGATCCGGTTGATGCTGCTCCAGCCGGCGAAATAGAGAGTTCGCCAGTCCTCGTCGCCCCAGTTGAGGTTGATCGGAATGTGCTCGCTCAGGATTGTGCCGATATGCACGCCGTCCGGGTCGAGGACCCAGATGCCGCCGGGACCAGTGCAATAGAGATTGCCCTCGACGTCGCATTTCATGCCGTCGGGAAAACCACGGCGATCGTCGCCGTTCATGTCACAGAACAGCCGGTCGCTGCCGAGATCGAGCATTCCATCGGCTTCGACGTTGAAGGCGCGTATATGCTTTCTGCCGGCGCTGCTGTCGTTGATGTACAGCACCTTCTCGTCCGGCGAGAAACAGAGGCCGTTGGGATTGACGAAGTCGCCGACGATCCGGTTGATCCGCTTGCCGTCCGGCGAAACGCGATAGACCCCGGCGCAATCCTGTTCGGGATAGTGATCCTCGGGCGTCAAGGGGATCTTGGGCGGAGGATCGGTGAAATAGACCGCGCCGTCCGATTTCACGACGACATCGTTCGGCCGGTTGAGCTTGTAGCCCTTGTAGGCGTCGGCGATCATCGTCACCTCGCCGGTATCGAGGTCCTCGGCATCGACACAGCGGCCGAGGTGATGACAGACGATCAGGCGGCCGGCGCGGTCGCGGGTCTGGCCGTTCCCCTTGGCCGTCTCGTCCTTGTCGACGGCCACTCCCTTGCCGGGGGTCCAGCGCATGCGGCGGCTGTTGTGGATGTCGCTGAACAGGAGGTGGCCTTCCTCGTGGATCCACACGGGTCCCTCGGCCGGCCCGGTGCGACCGCCGTAACCCGAGCCGAGCTGTTCCTCGTTGCGGTCCGCGGAGGCGATCCGCAGCATGCTCTCATGGAGGATTTCAACCGGCATGGGCCCGTCCTTTCCGCATCAGTTCCACAACGCCTTGCTGGCGAGGGCGGCCCCTTCGGCAAGCGAGCGCAGCTTGGCCCACTGCACTTCCTCGTGGACTCGCATCATGCTCCAACCTTGCGAGAAGCCGCAGTCCGTACCGGCGATGACACGATCGCGCCCGACGACGCTCGCGTAGTTCTGAATGCGCCAGGAGACGAGCTCGGGATGCTCGACGACATTCGTCTGGTGGCTGACCATTCCGGGTATAAGGACCTTGTCTTGGGGCAGGTTGACGTCCTTCCACACCATCCATTCATGCTCGTGACGCGGGTTGGCGCCCTCGATGACGTAGTATTTGGCGTTGATCTTGAGGATCAGGTCGACGAGCTCGCGAAGCGGAACGTCAGTCGTGTGCGGCGTGTTCATGCTGCCCCAGCACATGTGGTATCGGACCCGCTCGGTGGGTATGCCGCGCAGCGCATGGTTGTAGGCTTCCACCTGCAACTCGGACGCCTTGCGCAGGTCATCGATCGTGGGATGGGGATTGCCCGGCAGGACCTGGTTGCGCGACGGCAGGCCCAGGTCGAGCTGAACCATGTAGCCAGCGTCAACGATCGCCTTGTACTCTTCGTGCATCGCGTCGGCGAGGGCGTAGAGATAGTCCTTCTCCGAGGCATAGACCTCCTCAGGAAAGGCATCGTGTCGCGATGGCGTTGCCGACGGCACGAAGGCATCGACAAAGTCATGTCCGGCGAGCGCGGATGCAAAGTTGTCGAGATCGCGCTTGAGGTCCGCCTGTCCTTCGTACGCAATCGGCCGGGTAACCACGCTTCGCGCAATCGGCACGTTCATGGCGGCCTCGGCCTTCTCGCGCGGGACTTCGGGCGGCAACCACATGGTGCGGTACATGCCGCTGTACTGCTTCATGAAGCCGGGAAATTCCTCGGCGAGCTGCGGGTAGTAGAGGCCGTCGGAAGTCCGCGTCGTCGGGCGTGTCTCGATCCCGCCGAGACGTCTGGTCACGTAGCTCGCGAAGTCGGGCTTGGAGAATTCCCCGTCGCTCGGGATGTCCACTCCGACTTCCGCCTGCTTGGCGACCACATCCCTGACACTGCTCGCGACAAGCTTGTCGAACGCGTCCTGGTCCACCGGGTTGCCGGCGACCTGGTCGATGACCATCTCCAGCAAGGCGGCGGGCCGGCAGAGGCTGCCCACGTGGGTGGTGAGGATGCGTTCGCCGAAGTCCTTCATGATCTCTCCTCAAGCGCTCCGCTGTCGACCGGAGTCGGGATAATTAGATAACATGATAAGTATATAGCGAGGCCGTCGTCGTCAATCTTGCTGTTCGCTGCGCGCTATTGGCGCCTTAACGCAGCGGCGGTCGTGCCCGACGGCATGTCATTGAACGGGTTAAGCGTCGAACCCGGCGGAACCAGGGCGTCTATGCGGTCGAGAGTCTCGCCGGAAAGCCGCACGGCGGCGGCGGGAACGAGGCTTTCAAGATGGTCCATTGTGCGGGGCCCGATGATCGCGGCAGTCACATCGGGATGGCCAATGACGAATGCCACTGCCAATTGCGCGAGGGAAATCCCGGCCTCGGAGGCCACGGCTTCCAGTTTCCCGGCGAGCTCGAGCTTGCGGCGGACAGTCTCGGCGAAAGGGTCGAACCCCCGGCCGGTCACCCGGCCGAAATAGGCGAAGCGGTTGTCGCCGCCGAGGTCTTTCGGCGTGCGATAGCGCCCGGACAGCATGCCGCCGTCGAGCGGACTGAAGGTAATCGCACCCATGCCATACCGTCGGCAGGCCGGCAGCACGAAGCGCTCGATCTCGCGATTGAAGATCGAATAGGCCGGCTGGTTGCAACGAAAGTGCAGCGTTCCCCGCAACTCAGCCAGGTAGTGACTCTCGACGATACGATCGGCTGGGAAGCTGGAACATCCGAAAGAACGGATCTTGCCCTGGCGGACCAACTCGGTGAGGGTAAACAGCGTCTCCTCGATCGCGGTGTCGTCGTCCCATCGATGCAGCTGGTAGAGATCGATGTAATCGGTCCCGAGGCGCCTGAGGCTGTCGTCGACGGCGCGCACGATCCAGCGACGCGCCGCGCCGCGCATGTTGGGATCGTCGCCCATTGCCGCATAGAACTTGGTGGCAATGACGATACTGTCGCGGCGGCTCTTGATGGCCTTGCCGACGATCCCTTCCGATTCCCCACGGGAATAGCCGTCTGCCGTGTCGATGAAATTGATACCTGAATCGAGCGCCCGATGGATGATCCGCACGCAATCGTCATGATCGCTGTTGCCGATCCTGCCGAACATCATCGTGCCGAGGCAAAGCGGACTGACGCGAATGCCGGTTCCGCCCAATACGCGCATTTCCATGGGTAAGCTCCCTGCCGCGACGCCGATCAGGCCTGACGATCCGCGTCGGCGAGCCCGACGAGCTGGTACTTGGGTTCGATGTAGGGGATCGCGGCATAGGCGGCGCGCCGCGTGAAACGCCAGCCCTTCGGCGTGCGCTGCAGCCTGTCGTCGTAACTGCCAAGGTGCCAGATCACCGGCGCATCGGTCTCGCTGCGCTTGATGTGCTGCCACTTGCTCGTCGCCCTGGCGCTGTCGCCGTCGATATCGACGATGATGTCGAGCGTGATGTGATAGGTACGGTGGCCTTCGCTTTCCCAGGGAAGGCAGTACTTGCCGAGGATTTCGGCGATCGCCGCCGGCCCGACGGCCCGACCAACGACGCCGCTCCATTCGCCGTCATCGGTGAAGAGCGCCCCGTAACCCTTGAGGTCGCGAGCGTCGAGGCGGTCGGAGAGCTCGATGCAAAGGCGTTTGATGGCTTCCAGGTCCTCGACGAGGCGCAGGCGCTGTTCGATGGTTGGTTGGGTCATCTGCTTCTCCGTCGCTGGCGCTCACCGCGTGAGCCTGAATCCCTCGTAGCCGGCCCTTGCGACCGCGCCGCATCGCTCTCGAAATTCCGTCAGGCCGCCGAGCCAGAGAAGGAAGCGCCGGGGCTTGCCTGGGACATTCGAGCCGAACTGCCATGAATCCGCCTGCTCGAAGATCGTCCCGGCGATTCGGGCCTGGGTGTCCTCTGTCCAGGCGTCCTCGGCCTCCTCGGTCGGTTCCATCGCCCTGACACCGTTCGCCTCGCAATGGGCGATGGCGTCCGCAATCCACTCGACGTCGTGCTCGATCGAGACCGGCACGTTGGTCGACAGGGCGGGATTGCACGGGCCGCTGACCGCGAAGAGGTTGGGGAAACCGGCAAAGCTCATGCCGAGATAGGCCCGCGGCCCCTCGGCCAGGCGATCGGCGAGCGCGATCCCGTCGCGGCCGCGGATGTCGATGGCGCGGAACGGGCCTGTTACCGCATCGTACCCCGTCGCGAACACGATGATGTCGAGAGGGTAGTCCCGGTCTCCTGCGCGGATTCCCGCCGGCGTGACCCGCCTGATCGGCTTCGACCTCGCGTCCACCACGTGAACGTGGGGTAGGTTAAATGTCTCGTAATACTGGGAATCGAGCGCGATGCGCTTGGCGCCAATCGGATATCCCTTCGGTTCCAGGATTTCCGCCGTCGCGGGATCCTTGACGATCTGCCGGACCTTTTCGCGGAAGAACGCCTCGGTGAATGCGCGAGACTGCGGATTGCTGTAAACGTCGTTGAACAGCTGGACCACGCGCAAGCCACCACGCTGCCAGTATTCTTCCTGCAACCGGCGCGCCTCGCACTCGTCGACGTCCGCAAACGCCAGCGTCGGAGGATCGTAGGGCTGTCCTCCGCGATGCGCCTTGGCCTTGCGCCAGATCTCCGGATAGCGTCCCTTGATCTCGGCGACTTCATGCGGTGCGAGCGGAGCGTTCCGGGCGGGCATGATATAGGCCGGCGTTCGCTGAAACACGGTCAGCTCGGACGCCTGCTGCGCAATGACCGGAATGGCCTGGATGCCGGTGGACCCGGTCCCGATCACACCTACCCGCTTCCCGGTGAAGTCGACGCCTTGTCTTGGCCAGTGTCCCGTGTGGTACCACCGGCCCTCGAAAGTCTCGAGGCCGTCAATGTCCGGCAGGTTCGGCGCCGTTGCCGTCAGCCCTCCGATCGCCGTCACGAGATAGCGGGTGGTGACCTTGTCGCCTGCTTGGGTCGACACCGTCCAGCGCAGCGCGGCGTCGTCGTAGATTGCGCTTGTGACCCGGCTGGCGACCTTGATATCCTTGCGAAGGTCGAGGCGGTCGGCGACGAAATTGAGATAGCGTTCGATCTCGGGCTGGGCCGGAAACTTCTCCGACCAGGTCCACTCCTGCAGGATCTCGTCGGAAAAGGAATAGCAGTAGAAGTAACTCTCGGAATCGCACCGCGCGCCGGGATAGCGATTCCAGTACCACGCGCCGCCGACGCCTTCTCCCGCCTCGAAGACCCGGCAGCGCAAGCCGAGCTCGCGCAGCCTGTAGAGCGTGTAGAGGCCGGCGAACCCGGCGCCGATGATGACGGCATCGAATTCTTCCACGGACTTGGTCAATGGCTTCCTCCTGGTCACGACTTTTCCGCTTGCGGCCGGCGCCGTCCCGAACCCTTGCAAGAAATCTGAAATGCCCGGCTAATCCGCCAGCGCAGGCAGTTTCACGAGGAAAGCCGGATTCTTTCGAAACATCAGGTCGAGATCCGCGTCGCCGAACCCGCCCTCGCGAAGGACGCGTATTGCCATGACCAGCGCGTCGGCGTGATTGTGTGATCCAACGAGACCGCTGTCAGACGACACGATGCAGTGGGCGGGACCGATTGTCCGAATGAGGTCGATGAAGTGGTCCTTCGTCTTGCCGAGCAGCTCGGTGGCGACCACTTCAACATAGCCGCCGAGCGCGACGGCCTCCTTGAGCTGACCGATCGTCGCATTGGTGAACTGCGGGCCCAGATCCGGATGGGTGATGATGATCCGCTTGATGCCGCGCTTGTTCGCTTCGCGCGTGATCTGCAGCATTTCCTCGGCCGACACGTGTCCTGTCGCCAGCGTGAGGTCGTAACGCTTGATCAGGTCGAGCACTTCCAGCACCTGCGGCAGCAGGAC
>DATJHD010000139.1:0-5888 GCA_035494275.1 Croceibacterium sp. | reverse complement strand
TCGGGCCAGTCGCCCTACGCCAGCGCGATCTTCTCGTTCCTGTCGATCCTCGTCGCGGTGCCGAGCGCGATCAAGGTCTACAACTGGACGGCGACGCTGCACAAAGGCGAGATCGTCATCGACGGTCCGCTGCTCTACGCGGTCGGCTTCATCGGTCTCTTCACTATCGGCGGCCTCACCGGCCTGATGCTGGCGATGCTGACGATCGACGTGCACGTGACCGACACCTACTTCGTCGTTGCGCATTTCCACTTCATCATGGTCGGCGGCAGCGTCAGCGCGTTCTTCGGCGCCCTGCATTTCTGGTGGCCCAAGATTACCGGGCGGCTCTACAATGACTTGTGGGCGCGGCTTGCGGCGTTGCTGATCTTCTTCGGCTTCGTGATGACCTTCGCGCCGCAGTTCATCATGGGCTACGAAGGGATGCCGCGGCGCTATCATTTCTATCCGCCGGAGTTCCAGCCGCTGATGGTGATGAGCTCCATCGGCGCGTCCGTGCTGGCCTGCGGATACGTGCTGCCGGCGATCTACCTGTTCTGGTCGCTGCGCTACGGCAAACCGGCAGGGCCGAATCCGTGGGGGGCGACCGGCCTCGAATGGACGACCGCCTCGCCGCCACCGAAGGACAACTTCGAAACGACGCCTCTCGTCGACAAGCCGGCCTATTGCTATCCCCCCATCGGTGAAGCCGGCGAGCCGGCGGCGCAGCAGGCGGAGGACGGCGATGGCTGAGGCGCGTGCGGTTCAGCCGCAATTTCCGACGCTCGAGCGCCAGAACGACGCCGATCACCTCGGCATGCTGATCTTCCTGGCCACCGAGGTGCTCATCTTCGGCGGCCTGTTCGCGGCTGCATTCACGCTGCGCATCGAGCATTCGGCGCAATACGCCATGGCTTCCCGGGCGATGCACTACTGGCTCGGAGGCATCAACACGGCGGTCTTGCTGACCTCGAGCGCGCTGGTGGCGCTGATGGTCGAGGCGGTGAGAGCGGGTCGGGCACGCTTGGCTGGATGGCTGCTCGGTGGCGCGATTGCGCTCGGTTTGGTCTTCCTCGGCGTAAAGATCACCGAGTACGCGATCGAGTATCGCGACGGCGTCGTGCCGAAACTGTCCGCCGCCAATTTGCATGGCGGCCCGCACGAGCTGTTCATGGAGCTCTACTTCGCGGGAACCGGCCTGCACGCGCTGCACGTTACCATCGGCCTTTGCCTGCTTGGATCGCTGCTGTGGCCCTTCGGCCGCGCGCGGCGGGATCGGACGGCGGTGCTCGCGGGCAACGCTGCGCTCTACTGGCACCTCGTCGATATCGTCTGGGTGTTCCTTTACCCCACGCTGTACCTCGCCCGATGAAGAACGTCCGCGCCATCCTCTGCACCTGGGCGGCGTTGCTGATGCTGCTGGCGCTGACGATCGGGGCGAGCTTTGCACCGCTCGGCCCCGTGCTGCCGTTCGTTTCCTATTCGATCGCCCTCGCCAAGACGGCATTGATCGTCTGGTTGTTCATGGAAATGAAGACGCGCGACGGGCTCGAGCGGCTGGCGTTCGCCACCGGCTTCGTGTGGCTGTTCTTCCTCTTTACCCTGACTTTCGTCGATGAACTGACCCGCAGCTGGATTGGACATTGAACCTTTGAGGCTGTTATGGGAACGTAACGTTCGGAAAAGCGACGGGGACATCATTGGAATTTGTCGGACTGCGAAAGCAGTTCGTAGAATAGATAATTGCCGAAGGCGCCGATGGCGGACACCTTCGGGATGTCAGTTCGGGATCGGGCGACCGGTCCCGCCACGACGGTCATGAGGTTGCAGTCCCAACGTAAACCGAGGACCGAAGAGATGGAGCGGGGGATGCCTACTCCCGCTCCATTTTCTTATTTTGCGCCTACCCGAGCCAACCCTGCTCGAGCAGCTCGCCGACATTGTCGATCACCAGGTCCGGGCGACGCGCAGCGGGCTGAGCGGCCCATTGCTCGCGGCTGGTGGTGCCGCTGGTGACGCCGATTCCGATCGCGCCGCCGGCGACCGCCATCTCCATCTCCACCCCCGGGTCGTCGCCGATCACCGCAATCTCGCTGGGGGGGAGGCCGAGCTTGGCGGAGACGAAGTCCATCGCCAGCTGGCTCGGCTTGCCGGTCACTTGCGGCTCGATGCCGGTTACCCGATGGATCGCGCCATTGATCGCGCACGAATAGCCAAACGCCGGCCCTTCCTGCGTTGCGAAGAACGGCACGTCGGAGGCGGTGTAGAACGGCGCGCCATCGAGCACCCGGCCCGCGGCGGCGTGGATGTCGGCCATCGAGCATTCGGGGTACCAGGCGGTGTAGACGGCGTCGGCATCCCTTGCATTCTCGTCACCCGGCAGCGAGCAGCCGATACCGTGGCCCTCGATCGCCTCGACCACGCCCGGCGTGCCGAGGACGAGCACGTTGTCGTAGCCGCGTTTGGCGAACACCTTGCCGGCGACGGAGTTGGGCGTGAACAGGTGCCCATCGACGATCGGCAGGCCGACCTCGCGCAGCCTCGGCCCCTGCTTCGCCGCCGGGTAGGCGCTGCCGTTCGTCAGCGCGAGGTAGGGCAGGCCGCGCCGTTCCAGCTCGCCCAGCACTTCGACCGCGCCCGGGATCACCCGGTAGCTGCCGAGCTTGCGGTTCGACAGGATCAGCGTGCCGTCGAGGTCGAACATGAAGCCCTTGGGCTTGCGGGGTAGAGCATCCAAGACTGCGTTCACTTCCCTTGAAATCAACCTATCCCACATTGGTCGTGCTGAACTTGCTTTGGCATCCGCTCCTCGCCCTCGCGCCGTGCGTTCGCGGAAAACGCCGTCCGGGCCCCTCGCGCCTTCAACACCCGCGCTTGCGGCACGATGGACCCTGAAGCAAGTCCAAGGTGACATTGACGCGCAAGGCGGCCTTGTCGATCAACCGGCGGAGAGCTCCAGCCTGAAGTCTTCCTTCTCGATCTCGAGCTCGTCCACGTCGGTCCTTTGCAGCAAGTTGCGCAGCAAGTTCATCAGGGCCACGCTGGAGGGATCATACTCACGCGGCGCGGGGCCCTTCGCTTTCATGGCGTCGACCATTTCCGCCGGCATCGTCGCGCGAAGGAGGAATTCCTCGTCGGACAGGGTCTTGCCGATGCGCGTCCGCAGCTCGGACAGCTCCGCCATGACCCGCTCCGCCTGCAGCTCCCTCGTTCGCGGGTTGGCCATGATCCTGTCCATGACAGCGGCTTCGATCGGCACGTTCGGCCGCCCGAAGCGCCCGAGGGCATAGCGGATGATCTCATCCGGAATAACGCCGTAGCGCTCCTTGCCGGTGACGTTGAGCACGGCTTGGGTCTGCAGCATCTGCGCGAACGGGGTCATCACGATCGGCCATCCGAGCTCCTCGCGCACACGGCCCATTTCCTCGATCACCGTATCCATCAGGTGCGGCACGCCATGGTCGGTCAGGTGACGGCGCATCGTGCCGACCATGCCGCCGGGGAGCTGGTGCCTGAGGTAGGCGGCGTCGAAATGCATCGGCTTGCCCATCGGCAAGCCTTCCGCTTCCGCCAGCGCGGTGAAATATTCGGCGACCTCGCGCGCGGCGTCCTCGTCGATGTCGACCGTGTGGCCCGTCGCCTTGAGGTTGGCGATCGTGCGGGTGATCGGCGGATTCGATGTCCCGTCGGCCGCGCCGCCGCTCGCACATTGCACCGCGACGACGCCGAGGTCGGCGGCTTCCAGGCACGCCGGCTCGGCGAGGCCGATGGTGCAGTGATTGTGCAGCTCGAGCGGCTTGTCGCCGATCTCGGCGAGGATCGCCGGGATCAGCGTCCGCGCACGCTGGGGGGTGAGCAGGCCGCCCGGGTCCTTGATGTAGAGCGCGTCGATGTCCGGGCTCGCCGCCAGCGTGCGCGCGGCCGCGGCATAGTGCGCG
Organism: Croceibacterium sp.; assembly: GCA_035494275.1. Lineage (GTDB taxonomy): Bacteria > Pseudomonadota > Alphaproteobacteria > Sphingomonadales > Sphingomonadaceae > Croceibacterium_B. The sequence continues at coordinate 1,971 of DATJHD010000139.1, read as the reverse complement.
TCGTCGTGGATCGGGCTGATCGAATAGACCAGCGCCCCGACCACCTGTTCGCCACCCGCTCGCTTGACGAGCTTCGCCACCTCGACGTTGGAGCCGGCATCGTTGTTGGGGTCCGCCAGCGCGAACCGGCGCATGCCGTTGGACGCGAGGGTGCGGAAAGCCAGTTCCATGAATTGCGGGCTTGCCGTCTCCCAGGCGATGAAGCGGAAGCCGGTCGAGAGGAATTGCAGCGGGGTGTCCTTGCAGATCTCGGCCATCGCCCGGATCCGCTCCCACGGATCCTCCTGCTTGTAGCGCACCGCCACGCCCATGTGCGTGCTGGTGGTGAAGTCGATCGCCCGATAGCCGGCGCGCTCCATCACCGGGGCGATGGTCAGCGTCCTCGCCGTATCGATGCCGAGCGCGCCCCACAGGCACTGGTTACCGTCGCGCAGGCTGGTTTCGACGATTTGCAGGGTGGCCACCTTCAGCGTCCTCCTGTCGCGCCTTCGTCAGGCCGAACTTGTTTGCGCCATCCATCGCGCCGCTCGGTCGGACGGTGCGTCGCGGGAGAGGGGCCCTGAGCCAAGGCAAGGGTGACGCTCGAGGAAATGACAAGGCCTTGCATCACCCCTCGACCCGCACCCTGATGAGGGCTTCGCCTTCCTCCACCGCGCTGCCGTTCTGCGCCAACACGGCCACCACCGTACCGGAAACCCCGGCGCGGATCGGGTTCATCAGCTTCATCACCTCGATGATGCCGACGACGGTTTCCTCGGTTACCCGGTCGCCCGGCCTGACGAAAGGCGGGTCGCCGGGACGCGGGGCCTCGTAGAAGTTGCCGAGCAGCGGCGCGGGCACGTCGACCTCGCCCGCGCGCGCGGCGCCCGCTTCCTGGCCGAGCGGCATCGGCTCGGGCGAGGGGGCGGGAGGGGGCGCTTCGGCCTGCTCCTCCTCGTCTTCGTAACGCGGCGCCCATCCGCTCCCGCTCCGCCGGATGCGCAGCTTCAGGCCCCCGGTCTCGAGCTTCAGGTCGCTGAACCGGCTCTCGTCGAGCAGCCTTGCGATTTCGGCGATGTCGGCCGCCGTCAGGCTCACCGCTTGCCCCCGCCGAAGATGCTCATCACGTGCTTGAGCGGGTTGTCCTCCGGCGGCTTGACCGGCGCAGCGGCGTCCTTCGTCGCCCACACCGTCTCGGGGCGCGATTGCAGCAGGCGGATTTCGCCAGCCTTGTCGATCGCCCACTCGATGTCCTGCGGCTTGCCGTAGTGCCGCTCGATCCGGCGCCCGATGTCGCGCAGCGCCTGCAGCTCGTCGTCAGACAGGCACGGCTGCGTGCGTTCGTCTCCCTCCAGCTCCACCTCGCGAATCCCGCCATCCTCGGCCGGTACCTGCTTGGCGTGCTTGTCCGAGATGTCGCGCACCGAAATCTCGCCGGTGATCTTGCCCAGGACCCAGCGATCCGGGGTCACCTCGCCCGAGACGACCGCGCTGCCGAGCCCCGGCGCGCCCTCGATGGTGATGACCGACTTGTCGCCGGTCGTGGGGCTGCGGGTGAACATCACCCCGGCGCAACGCGCGTCGACCATCGCCTGCACCACAACCGCCATCGCCACGCCGTCCTCCGGCAGACCTTGCCTGCGACGGTAGGTCATGCTCTCGACCGAGTAGAGGCTACCCCAGCACTCGCGCACCCTGGCGATCATCTCGGTGCCGCTCAGCACCCACAGGAAGGTGTCCTGCAGGCCCGCGAAGCTTGCGTCCTCGGCGTCCTCGGTCGTGGCCGACGAGCGAACCGCAACCGCGTGCGCGCCCAGTTCCCGGTAGGCGGCGAGGATCGCCTGCTCGACCTGCGGAGGCATCGGCTCCTCGATCACCCGTCGGCGAAGTTCCTCGGAGAGCTTCCTCGCCGCGGCGAGATCGTGCGGGTCGAGCCCTTCGACCCTCTCGCGGATCGTCCCACCCGCTTCGAGCGCTGCCAGGAAGGTCTCG
>DATJHD010000138.1:0-10226 GCA_035494275.1 Croceibacterium sp. | reverse complement strand
ACCAGCCCGTTCACCGAAAGGTTAGCGATCGGCAGGTAGACGTCCATGCTTCGGCCTACCGCAAGCAGGTCGCGTTATGAAGGCGGAGCGCCCAGAAACCCGCCGAAATTGTCGGTGCCGGACCACTTGACTGCTCGGCGTCGCGGCAAGGGTCGCAAGGAACGACGCACCCCGCTCGCTGAGCATGTGCGCAACGCCCCGCAGGCATGGCTGAGGGAGCCGGCGCACTATGGATCTTCGCTCTTGTTTCCCAACATGCACGGCGAGGCCTCAGTCCCGACGCAGTCCAGTTTCAGCTCGTGAAGATCGCCCGGGAGCGGTGCCCGTCGCTGCGCGAAGCGGGTTGCACTACATGGTCTCAGGCATACCACCGCGATGGAACTGCTCCAGGCCGGCGTCGACATCTCGGTGATCGCGCTGTGGCTCGGACTTGAGTCGATCCAATTGGCCCAAGTCTACCTGCACGCCCACATAGCCCTCACGATCGAAGCGCTCGCCAAGCACAAGCCGCTCGAGCAGCAAGAACCTGCGCGCTTCGAGCTGGAGGATCAACTTCTCGCATTCCTTAATGCCCTGTGACGGTAGCCCGCCGAGCGCCACTGCGTCGAGCAGCCTGACGAAAAGCTTGATCTTCACAATGGGCGGGGACGAGCTGATCTCCTCAATAAACGGCAAACTTCGTTGGCTCTCCACCAGACGCGGTCGAACTGCTTTCGGCCATCAATTGCGGGCGTTTAGCAGCGCGCAGACCTGTTCCGGGTGCGGCGGACGGCAGAAGTCGGGCAACCCGTCCTTGCGCCAGTATTCCAAAAGCCCTTGCTCTTGCACGAGGCTTACGAACCGGGAATCAGTGCGCATCGCCTTGCCCGCTGGACCGGTCAGGAATGCTACTTCGTACCCTTCGGGATGGTCCATCCAGATGCGGTCTTCATCCGCGCCCCGCGGTGCCAGCCATGACGGATAGAATTTTCGCGCGAGAGCATACGCCCCGTCGAGATCGCCCACGTCGGCGAGAACCGTCATGCAAATCGGCAGCGTGAGCGGCTTGAGCCCTTGCGCCGCACAAGCGCGCCTTGCGCGCGCACGATCTTGCGTGCGCGCCGCCGCGATGAGCTGGTGCAGAATAGAAATGTCCAACATTTCGGCGTCAACTTTCGGATCGGCAAAGCGCTCAACCGCGGCGTAGTTGCCCGCTTCCGCCAAGCCGCGAAGCCGGCCGAAGTGTACTTTGACGTTGCCCGGCCATAGCCGCACGGCTCGCTCGTACACCTGCTCCGCTGCATCTTGCCGCCCGGCCGCTGCGAGCACGACGCTCATTCGCGCCAGCTTCGCGGGCTTGTAGGGATCGTTGGCCATCGATTGGCGCGCAAACTGCAATGAGTCATCGAAGCGGCCCGCGTCGTATAGCAAATTGCTTAGAAAGCCCGGCACGTAAGATGAGCGCGAATCTATCTGGAGGGCACGCCGCGCAACTGCGTCGCACTCGGCCATTCGCACCGGGCTGTGAAGCCGACAGTCGGTAATGTATACGTCGCCGAATTCGGGGGCCAGCGCTCGTGCTCGTTGGCTTGCGCGAAGGCCCAGAGCGACGGCGCCGGCACGCTCGGCGCGCGGGATCGAGTAAATGGAAAAACCCGACTGGACCGCGAATGTCAGTTGCGCCATCGCCGAATCCGGCGCCTGCTCCGCGGCGTGACGGGCGAGCTGATAGGCACGCAGGCTGTTTCCATCCTCGACGGTCTGGCTCATCGCGCTCATCAATTCGGACGCGACCGCCGGATTGAGGTGCTCGCGCGGGTCAAGCACCATCTGCGCGCCGGTCCAGGCCAGGTCGGCAGACGCGGTAGCGCCGATCCGGTCGGGGAGGTCGGCGGCGCGGCTGAGGGGCGCAGTGAAATCGTGGGCGAAAGCCACGGTGCCGTCGCGTCGCGAAGCCATCTGCACGGTCGCTTCGACCGAATCCGCCATGCGCCGCACGGTGCCTGACAGGATGTAATCGCTCCGGGCATTGCCCGGGCTGGCGGCGGGATCCTCGTGAACGTCGTCGAAGCCGCTTTCGGCGAGCATCCGCGCGACGGAGCTCGGTGTGGTCAGAGCAACTTGCCGCACCAGGGGATCGTTAGCCTCGACGACGAAAGGCACCACCGAGATGCTCGGCGCCGGAGGCATGCCCTGGTTGGCTGGCGGGCGGTCGAGCCTGACCCACGCCGTAAGTCCCACCAAGCTTACCACCAGGACACCGGCCGCCGCCATCCATCGGCGTTTGAATGTGAGACCCACCGCCGCCTCGCGCTCGATCAGGCGATAGCCGGCCCGGGACACCGTTTCGATCTCGAACCCGCCGGCGTGCTCGGCAAAATGGCGCAGCAGCAAAATCGAGCGGTTGATCACGTCATCGCCGACGATCCGGCCGTCCCAGCACAGCTGAACCAGCTCGTCGCGCGTGACCACTTCGCCACGGCGACTCAGCAGCGCAATCAGGACTTTCATCGTCTGCGGCTGCAAGCGCTCCTGCCCGTCAGGCCAGGTGGCGTCGCGCGAAACGGGGTCAACCGTCGCCCGGCCGACCTTGAAAGGCCGCCGGCCGGCTACCCCCGTCATGATCGACTGCAACGCCAGCGGACGGTTCATGCCGTACCCCCTGAACGGGTACGCTAGCACAAATCAGAAAAAAATCAGCTTTTCGCCATCGCCCTTTTAGCCCGATCCGAGACAGCAAGGCCAAGCGTCAGGGCGCCTCCGGACCGTCGGCCCGCCCACGCATCAACAAGTGTGGACCATTGTGGGAGATACGCCATGAGAATCGCATTTCGTTCTTCGATCCGGTCTTGCGCCGCCGTCTTGCTCGGCCTGGGCGGCCTTACCTACGCAACGAGCGCCTCGGCCGCGTGCGGCGACAACGCAACGCTTCAGCACTCGTCCTGGCAGACCGAACAGGGCGGCTACCTGCAAAAGGCTTCAGAGGACAGTCCCGGAGACCACGCGATCGTCGGCATGTGGACCTTCAAGATGGTGGCCGGCGGACAGACCGCCGATTTCGGCTACCAGCAGTGGCATTCGGACGGCACCGAGCTGATGAACAGCGGCGGCCGCGCACCGGCGACCGAGAATTTCTGCATGGGCGTTTGGAAGCAGACCGGCCCTTCGCGCTATCACCTCAACCACTTTGCGCTGAGCTATGACAACTCCGGCACGCTCAACGCGAAGGTCAACATCAAGGAGGACGTGACCATCGCGCCCGGCGGAGCGAGCTACAGCGGCACGTTCACGCTCGACGTCTATGATCCTAACACCAACCAACTGTTGCAGCACGTGGCCGGGCAAATCACCGCCCAACGCGTCCCTGCCAGCTAATCAGGTCGGGCGCGACTTGCGCCGACAAAAGGGGGCAAGTCGCGCTCCACCGGTCACGATGGCGAACATGCGCATCCCGTTGTCAATTACGGCCCTGGCAACTGCGATCCTAGCATCGAGCTCAGCGGCCCAGGGGCCGGCTGCCGTCGGCTGGTTTCCGTCGCTTCCGCCGCAGCCCTCGCCGGCGGTGACGATAGTCGCGCCAGGGCCTGGCGCCCCACCCATTGGGCCAGCAGGGCTCATCGCCGGCGAAGGCGACGAGTTCGAGATCGTGCCGTTGAAGTATGCCGACGTGAGCGAGATCGTCGGACTGCTGACCGGCAACTCGACGATAAAGTCAAACGACGAGTTCTCTCCCGAGGAGCCCAATTTCGGTTCGAGCAGCGCCGGCGGCGGCTATTTCGGCAACGGCGGCCTTCCCCAAACGCCGATCCTTGCCGCGCCGAATGGCACGATGGTCAGTAGCGATTCGGTGGGCCAGGCGGTTGACGGCACGATCGGCATCGACCGCCGCCTGAATGCCGTGATCCTGCGCGGCCCGCCGGCGCGCGTGGCGGCGATCAAACATGAAATCGCGCTGCTGGACGTGCCGGTCACCAGCGTCGTTCTCGAGACCGAATTCGTCGAGCTGAGCGATACGGGAGCTCGCAATCTCGGGCTCGATTTCAACAACGGCAACGGCCAGATCGGCATCGCCGCGCTGAATTATTCGAAGGGCTTTCCCGGCTTCAGTGACACGCCGAAGCTTGGCGGCGTGAACGCCAGCTTCCAGGTCGCGCTCTATGCCCAAATCGCGAAGGGCGAAGGCCGGATCGTGTCCAAGCCGCGGATTTCCGCGCAAAGCGGCGGAACGGCGAAGATCGTCACCGGCGATGCGTTGCCGATCCTCACCTCGATCGCGCTCTCGGGCGTCAACGCCGTGCAGCAGCAAGTCGAGTACGTGAACGTGGGCGTGACCCTGCAAATCGCCCCGCGCGTCACCGCCGACGGGGTCGTCACCGCCCATGTCTTCGCCGTGGTGTCGAGCGTGACCGGCTTTTCGCAGGGCTATCCGACGATCAGCCAACGCGAAGCCTCGACCTCGGCGACGGTGCACGATGGAGAGACGTTTGTAATCGGCGGTCTGACCGAAGAGAGCCGGATCTCTAACCGTAGCAAGCTGCCGGTGCTCGGCGACATCCCCTTGCTCGGCACCCTCTTCACCGCCGAGCATACCAGCAGCGAGAGACGCGACCTGTATATCGTGGTGACCCCCCATGTAGTCGCAGCCGATGCGGCAGGACGTGTTGCGCCCATAAACACCGATTCGGGACCTTCGGCAGTCAGCCACTAAGCGTGAAGCGGAAATCACCAGCTAATCGTCTACGTCACCCATCGCGAAACGATGGAGCGCTGGCGGTTCGCCCGCTCTGGCGCACACGGCCCATGCGACGCACGAGAACTGGAGGAGGCCTTGCTCAATGGAGACTTCCAGCGAGAGCTGATTTCCATTGAAGAGCACAGGGTTGCTCCCAATGTACGCGGCCTAATAGCTCATGCAGTGCGCTGTGGTGACGGTTTCGCAGGTCTTAACCAACGATAATTGGCACATTGTGGACCGTCTCTACGCAGGTTCAAGCCGCCCAATTACGGACGATAAGCCGACTTCGGGTGAATCCCGCTCAGCAATCGCCTGCGAAGCCGTTATTGCTAAATCTTAGGCCAGGATGGCGTCTTGCAGTGCGTATATGCACGCGCCCGCGACATAACCAACGAGAGCCAGCAGCGCGAACCGGCGCAGGTACCACAGGAAGCCGATCTTCTCGGCGCCCATGGCGGCGACGCCCGCCGCAGATCCGATGATGAGGATCGAGCCGCCGGTGCCGGTGCAATAGGCCAGGAATTCCCACAGGAAGCTGTCGGGCGGATGGGTTGCGAGGTCGTACATGCCCATGGCAGCGGCGACCATCGGGACGTTGTCGATGACGGCGCTGAGGAGGCCAAAGGCCAGAACGATCACGTCGAGGCGGCCGATCTCCTGGTCGAGCCAGCGGGCCAGGGCGCCCAGCACTCCGGCATGTTCGAGCGTCGCGACGGCGAGCAGGATGCCGACGAAGAACACGATGGCGCCCATGTCGATGCGGGTCAGCACGTCGGCGATGGTGACGCGTTGTCCTTCGTCGTCGCCCTTGCCGCGATGGATCAGGTCGCCGACGGCCCAGATAATGCCGAGCCCGAACAGGATGCCGAGGAACGGCGGCAGGTGCGTGATCGCCTTGAACAGCGGCACTGCCAGTAGCGCAAGAATGCCGAGCGTGAACATGAGGTTGCGCTCGAACGGCGTGCTGTGGCCGCAAGCCTCGTCGGGCTCGGCAGCATGGTCGGGCGCGACAATCGGCTTCCCCCGAACCATCCAGGTGACGATCCCCAGGGGCACGATCATGCAGACGAACGAGGGCAGGATCAGCCGGGTGACGATGGCGCTGGTGGTGACCTGACCGCCGATCCACAGCATCGTCGTGGTCACATCCCCGATCGGCGACCACGCGCCGCCGGCGTTGGCGGCGATGACGGTCATGCCGGCGAGGAGCAGGCGGTCCTCGTGATTGCGCAGGAGCCGCTTGAGCAGCGAAACGATGACGATGGTCGTCGCAAGGTTGTCGAGCACTGCGCTGAGGAAGAAAGTCAGCACGCTGATGACGACCGCCAGCCTCGCCAGCGTGCGCGACCTGAGGCGGGAGGTGATCACGGTGAACCCGTCATGCGCGTCGACGACCTCGACAACGGTCATCGCACCCATGAGGAAAAACGCGATTTGCGCGGTCTCGACGAGGGCGTCATCGAGCGTTTGGCTGACCGCCAGCGGGTCGCCGGCGCCGAGCGCGAAGATCGTCCACAGCAAGCCAGCGCCGACGAGCGCCGTGGCCGACTTGTTGACCCTCAGCGGCTCCTCCAGCGCGATCGCCGTGTAAACGGCCACGAAGACAATGATCAGCGCGGCGGTCATACCCGCCTTGCTGGCAGATTAGGCGCGCCGTGGCGAGCCAAACCGGGCGGCCTCTCGCCTTGCTGGATTTACCAAGGGCATCCGTTTTCCTGCCGGCGCATCTAACGCATAAGGGGACTGGCCCTTTTCGCTGCCGAGGAGCGGGATCGATGCTTCAGAAAACGTCCGAGCCCACTCGTCAAGGCCGCCAGCCGGGGACGCCCTGGAGGCGGCTTGTCACACGCGACTGGCGCGTTTGGTGAAGACGATGTGCCCTTCCGGCTTCACCAACTGCCGGTGTTCTCCATGCTCGCCCACGGTTCCTGCGGTTCGAGGTGGCCATCCTGCAACAGCTCGATCGAGATCCCGTCGGGAGACTTGACGAAGGCCATGTGTCCATCGCGAGGCGGGCGATTAATGGTCACGCCGGCGTCGGCCAGCCGCTGGCAGGTCTCGTAGATGTTCTCGACCCGGTAGGCGAGGTGCCCGAAGTTGCGCCCGCCGCCGTAGGTCTCGGGCGCGCTGCCGTCCTCGGGCGGCCAGTTATATGTCAGCTCGACCTCGGCGATGTCTTTCTGGCCCGGAGCCGCCATGAAAATGAGCGTGAACCGGCCCTTGTCGCTTTCCATCCGCCGCACTTCCTCGAGGCCGAGCAGGTTGAAGAACTTCACCGTCGCCTCGGGCTCGCTCACCCGGATCATGCTGTGGAGGTATTTCACCATGGGGCTGCTCCATTCGTCTCGGTCGATGCGAAAGACCCCTAACGGCAACGGCAAACACGGTGCCAGTCCTTTTTGCGCCGACGGCGCAAGCCCTCGCGCCGCGGATGCGACGCGGGGGCCTGCCCCCACCGAAAGCCGGCGGTGCTAGAAGCTGAGTGTCAACGAGCCGACCACCGTATCGTCCGTAAAGCCGTTGATCGAAGGACCGTCGACCCCCAGGTAGGAAACGCCGGCGGTCAAGTGACCGAGAACCGTCGCGCTGGCGCCGATCGACCAGTCCAGCCCGCTCTTGTCGCCGTTTCCGGTGAGATAGCCCGGCGCGAGCACGCCGTCGGTGTAACCGAGATGGCCGGAAACGGTGATCGGTGTCTTCGGAACGGCGAAATCGACGTTGCCGTAAACGTAGAGGTTGTCCGAGCTCTTGCCGGTGTAGTCGACGACGCTCTTCTGCTTCCAGGCGTAGTTGACGCCCACCTTGAGGTGGGCCGGGCCGACCTGCGTGGCGACCGATGCGTACGGCTCCCAGTAGTCGGCCGGGCCGACGTCGTTGCTGGGGTAAACGTACTTGAGCAGGCCGGCATCGACGGTAACGCCATGCCCGACATCGCCGGTCCAGCCGCCGAACAAGTCGAGCTCCTGCTGGCCGTAAAGCGCGCCGCCGTCGATCGACGACGACCACGTGCCGATGTAGAAACCGCTCGAGTGGCTGAGCGTGATGCCGCCCTGAATGGCAGGGTCTCCGCCCGACAGCGAGACGCCGCGGAAACGATAGTCGGTCACTAGGGCGACGTTGCCGCTGATGGTGAACGCGGGCTTGGCCTCGGGCGCCGGAGCATCCTCGGCGAGGGCGGGAGTGGCCGCCAGGACACAGCCGGCGACAACGGTTGCAGCCATGAGGCTGCGGATGGACGTAAGCATGGGCAATTTCCTCAATTGCGGTTGAAACTATGCTTCGTCCCACCTGCGGTTACGCGGGGCGGCCTCGTTCACTGGGCCGACATTCACGCGAACACGATTGCAAACCTGCACACGTTTGCTGCATTGCACAAGAAAAAACGCGAGGCGGTCCACGGGGTCCGGCCGGTGTGGTGTTTCGGCACCACATTAAGCGCCCGGTCAGGAAAACACGTTCACTTCTCGGCTCGACAATTCGTTTGCGCTTGCGGGAACCGTGAAGAGGTCCAACGCTTCGTTGAGCCATGCTGAAATCCATTCGTAAGCTGTTCGACCGCTACGAGAGTCAGCCCCCCTCGGCCGAAGTGCCGGCGGGGCAACGCGTCTATGCCGTGGGCGACATCCATGGCCGGCTCGATCTGTTCGAAGCGCTGATCGAGGCGATCGAGCAGGACGATACCGCTTGCGGCCGTGCGGAAACGACGGTCATCCTGCTCGGCGATCTGGTCGACCGCGGTCCTGACAGTGCCGGTGTCGTCGCCCGCGCCCGGGAATGGCGGCGCCAACGCCCCGTGCGCATCCTCATGGGCAACCACGAGGAAATGTTTCTCTCGAGCTTCGAGAAGACCGAGACGCTCAAGCATTTCCTTCGCTTCGGCGGCAAGGAGACGGTGCTCAGCTATGGTCTCGATCCGAATGCATACCTGGAAGCGTCGATCGAGGAGGTGCAGGCCATGATGCACGCGGCTGTGCCACCCGGCGACCGAAGCTTCATCGAAAGCTTCGAGGACACGATCGCCATCGGCGACTACCTGTTCGTCCATGCGGGGATCGCGCCGGGCGTTGCGCTGGAAGAGCAGACCAAGGACAACCTGCGCTGGATTCGCGAGCCGTTCCTGTCCCACAGCGAACCCCACGAAGCCGTCGTCGTGCATGGTCACACGATCCGCCAGGAGCCGGAGGACCGCGGCAATCGCATCGGCATCGATACGGGCGCCTATACCTTCGGCCGCCTCACTGCGCTGGTGCTCGAAGGGACCGAGCGACGCTATCTCCAGGCGGTCGATAACGACGGTGCCATCAGCGCCGCCGCACGCGAGCTCGCGGCGTAAGGCGAAAGTGCCAGGGGGCCTGTAAGCCGGGTTCTGTCTTGCAGGTGGTATCCGGAAGGACCCGCGCCGCAAGGGCAGCCATTCATCTCGGCCTTGCGTTACCGCAAGGCTCCAGCAACCAACCCGGGCCTCTCGGGGCGAAACTCCCCTGCCGTTGCTCGAAAGCTCAGGCGCGAGACCCCTATTCGGTCTTGCTCCGGGTGGGGTTTGCCATGCGGACCCTGTTACCAGAGCCCCGGTGCGCCTTTACCGCACCCTTTCACCCTTGCCTGTGCCCTTTAGGGGCCATCGGCGGTATACTCTCTGTGGCACTTTCCCTGAGCCGAACCGAAGCCCGACCCGGCGGGCGTTACCCGCCACCCTCGTTTCGTGGAGCCCGGACTTTCCTCGGCATTCCTGAAATGGAATGACGCGGCTGCCCGGCCCCCTGGCGGCCCCTATCTAGCCCTTCCCTGGTCCCGATCCAAGAGCAGCTGGAACAGGACCGCGCGGATCTGGCCGTCGATCTCGCCGTCGATCTTCTCCGGCCGCCAGCGCCGCTGGAACGCTTCCACTGCCTTCTTGCCGTCCGACACATCGTATCCGAACCGCTCCAGCGCGAGATAGAACGCGCCGTCGTTGTCGAATGGATCGCCGACCTCGATCTTCCTCGGCCGGGGGAGCGCCAGCCGGTACCTCGCCAGCTTTTCCCACGGGAACAGCTCGCCGGGATCGAGCTTGCGCTGCGGGGCGATGTCCGAATGGCCGACGACGTTGGCGCGCGGGATGTCGTAGTCCTTCACGATCCGGTGCAGCAGCGGCACCAGCGCCTCGATCTGTTGGTCGGGAAACGGCCGATAGCCGCATGTGTGGCCGGGATTGTGCAGCTCGATGCCGATCGAGCAGCCGTTGACGTTCGACTTGCCGCGCCAGAAGCTGCGGCCCGCGTGCCACGCGCGATTGGCCTCGTCGACAAGCCGGACGACCTCGCCTTCCTCGGTGATCACGTAATGGGCGCTGACCTTGGCTGCCGGATCGCACAGTCGCGCAATGGCGGATTCGGCTGACGGCATGTCGGTGTAATGCAGCACGACCATCGAGATGCGCTCGTCGCGCGCATCCCAGTTGGGCGAGGGCTGGTCGCGATGGACGAGCTCGTCCATTTCAGGCGTCCGGCAGCACCGCGCCCATGACCAGCGC
>DATJHD010000137.1:0-4531 GCA_035494275.1 Croceibacterium sp. | reverse complement strand
CCCTTTCGGTTGCGCGTGCGAAGAGGCGGGGTCGGCCATCGGGCCCTCCGTGAAACAAGTTACCGTCAATGCGTGCTAAGTCGTGGGCGCTAGACCCCGGCCCGTGGCGCGTCAACCTGTCCAAGGTCGATTTATCCGGCTATTCGCCCCGTCACGCATTCAACAGGAAAGAGTCCCGATGCTCCGCGACGACCTCAAGCAGGCGCAGATTACGGCCATGAAGGGCGGCGACAAGGAACGCCTGGCGGCGTTGAGGCTGATCCTCGCCAGGGTCAAGGACCGCGACATCGAGCAGCGCACCGCCGCGAGGCCGATGGAAGACGACGCGCTGATCATCGACACGCTGCAGAAGATGGCCAAGCAGCGGCGCGAATCGATCGAGATGTACGAGAAAGGCGGCCGCGAGGAGCTGGCGGCGATCGAGCGCGGCGAGCTTGCGGTGATCGAGGAATTCCTGCCGCGGCAGATGGACGAGGGCGAGACCAGGGCCGCGATCGAGGCGATCAAGGCCGAGCTCGGCGCCTCGGGCATCAAGGACATGGGCCGGGTGATGGCCGAGCTCAAGGCCCGTCACGGCACGGTGCTCGACCTGGGCCGGGCGAGCGCGTGGGTTAAGGATATGCTGCAGTGAGGCCAAAGCCGGCCCTTGCCGCCGCCCTTCCCCTGATCCTGCTCGCCGCTTGCTCGAAATCGCCCGGGGCGCCGGCGCCGTCGCCGTCGGGCGTGGTCACGCCCGCCGTCGTGCCGACGCCCGACAAGCCGCACACGCTGGTTCCGGCGGACTTCGCCACGCTGAAGCTCGGGGCAAGGCTCACGAACGCCGACAGCGAGGCGAAGTTCGTCTCCGACACTCAGACCATCGCCGAAGTGGCAAGCTATGTCGCCTGCCCTGAGGGGGTGACCCGGTGCGATCCCCAATCCCTGCCCCCCGGCACGGTGTACACCTACGTCCACCGCGTGACGCCGGGCAAGCGGGTCGCCAGCGCGACCCTGTTCCGCACGGCGCGCCCGGCAACAGGGTTTGCCAATGGCGTCGGCTACGACGAGGGCGAGGCCTCCGCCGCGCTCGGCCCCGACGGCGAGATCGACGTCGAGGTCGACAACGGCGCGCTCGTCTGGCGCGTGGTCGGCGGGAACGGCTGGAAGGACGGCGAGCCCATCACCTTCTACTGGCAATCGACGCTGCCCCCGGCCGCCCGGCCGCTCGAGGCCTACCTCGTCGAAACCGACGGGAGCGTCGCCATCGGCAGCGGGCCGTTCCCGCGCCACTGAAAAGGCGGTGGACGGGGCGGCAGGACAGTAGCGCCGACTCTCCCTTCCCGTTAGGTTTACTGGATGGCCCTGTCCCCGCAATGGCTGGACGAACTGCGCGCGCGCGTGACGCTCTCGAGCGTCATCATGCGCACGACCAAGCTGCACAAGGCGGGGCGCGAGTGGAAGGCCTGCTGCCCGTTCCACAACGAGAAGAGCCCGAGCTTCACCGTCAGCGACGAGAAGGGCTTCTACCACTGCTTCGGCTGCGGCGCGCACGGGGATGTGATCCGCTGGATGACCGACCAGCGGGGCCTCGCGTTCATGGATGCGGTGAAGGAGCTGGCGGCCGAGGCGGGCCTGGAAGTGCCGCGCCCCGATCCGCGCGACGCCGCGCAAGCCGAGCGCCGGGCCGGCCTCAACGACGTCATGGCGTCGGCGCAGGAGTGGTTTAGGAAGAGCCTGCTCGGCGATGAAGGCCGAAGGGCGCGCGAGTACTTGAAGACCCGCGGGTTCGATGCGCATACCAGCGAACGCTTCGGCTTCGGCTACGCCCCTGAGGATCGACACGCGCTCAAGAAGGCGCTGGCGCAGTACCCGGAGGCGATGCTCATCGAGGCCGGCCTGCTCATCGCGGTCGACGCAAAGGAGCCCTACGGCCGGTTCCGCGGGCGGTTGATGCTGCCGATCCAGGATGCCCGCGGCCGAGTGATCGCGTTCGGCGGACGCATCCTCGATCATGACCGAACAGATGCACCCAAGTACCTCAATTCACCCGATACCCCGCTGTTCGACAAGGGGCGCACGCTGTACAACCTGCACCGCGCCGGCCCGGCCTCGCGCAAGGGCGGGCGGATCGTCGTCGTCGAAGGCTACATGGACGTGATCGCCCTTGCCGCCGCCGGCATCGAGGAGGCCGTCGCGCCGATGGGGACGGCCCTCACCGAGCGGCAGATCGAGCTGCTGTGGCGCCTCGTCGAGGTGCCGCTCTTGTGCTTCGACGGGGACGCGGCGGGGCAGCGTGCCGCGATGCGCGCCGCCGTGCGCGCCCTCCCGCTGCTGCGCCCCGGCCATTCGCTGGCGTTCGTGCTGATGCCTGCCGGGCTCGACCCCGACGACCTCGTGCGCAAGGAAGGCCGCCCGGCGATCGACCGCCTTCTGGCCGAGCCGCAAAGCCTGCTTGAAACCTTGTGGCGCCACGAACGCGCCGCCCGGCCCTTGCGCTCGCCGGAAGAGAAGGCGGGGCTCAAGGAACGGCTGCTGACGCACGTCGAGGCCATCCAGCATCCCGACATCCGCGCGCTCTATCGCCGCGACCTGCTCGACCGGTTCTCCGCCTTTGCGTTCCCGAGGCGCGAGTTCTCGCCTCGGCCGAACGCACGGCCGAAGCCGTTCGAGCGGCGAGCGGCGGGGCCGAGCGACACCGCCCGACTGCAAAAGCTGATTGCCGGCGCGCGGGATCACCTGACGCAAGCCGTGCTCGCCGGTTTTGCCCGCCATCCGCACGAGATAGCCCGCCATGCCGAAGCCCTCGCGCGCCTCGCCGCGGCCGATGGAAGCACCTCGCAGGCGGTCGATGCCTTGCTCGAGGCGTCGGAAACGCTTGAAGCGGCGCGCGACAATCCCATATTCGCCGCAAAGGACATCGCCGCACCGCCGGATAGAGCCCGCTTTTCCTTCCTCGTCGAAGGCACCGATCCGCAGGCTGCGCGCGAGGACCTGGCCGAGGCAGTCGCCTTGCTGGTCGAAAGGCCGGCGCTCGAGGCGGCGATCGCTGAAGCGACGGCGCGGTTCGCGAACGACCCCGAAGGCGCTTTCGCCGAGCAGCAGCGGCTGCGTAAACGAAAGCTGGAAATCGAGGTGCGACTCGGGCAGATGGCCCGGAAACGTGCCGCCGGCCCGGCGTTTGAAGACAATGAGTTGGAGGCTGCCGCGGCCTCCCGCGAACACGAAACGGACTGAACTGCATGGCTTCCGACGCCGAAGACACCAAGACCGACGACGCTCCGCTGATCGACCTCAACGAAGCGACGATCAAGAAGCTGATCGCCAAGGCCAAGCGCCGTGGCTACATCACTTATGACGAGCTCAACGCCGCGCTGCCGCAGGACGAGCTGTCCTCCGAGCAGATCGAGGACGTGATGTCGGCCATCTCGGAAATGGGCGTCAACATCGTCGAGACCGACGAGGACGCGGCCGAGGAAGACGGCGAGGACGGCGAAGGGCCCGAGGAAATCGCCTCGTCCGACGATGACGAGGACGGCGACGGCGAGCCCAAGCACGTCCCCGAAAAGAAGAAGAAGGAAGCCACCGAGCGCACCGACGACCCGGTGCGGATGTACCTGCGCGAAATGGGCGCGGTCGAGCTGCTCAGCCGCGAAGGCGAGATCGCCATCGCCAAGCGCATCGAGGCCGGCCGCGACACGATGATCATGGGCCTGTGCGAGAGCCCGATCACGTTCCACGCGATCATCATGTGGTCGGAAGCGCTCAACAACGGCGAGATGCAGCTGCGCGAGATTCTCGACCTTGACGCGATGCTGTCCAAGGAGCCGCCCGTCGACCGGATGGAAGAGGGCGCCGAGGACGACGACGACGGCGAGATCAGCGAGGAGACCGCCGGCCCTTCGTACAAGGAAGAGGAGGACGTCGAAGAGCACGAGGAAGCAGAGGACGAGGACGAGGACGAGGACGGCGAGCCCCGCCCGCGCCGCCAGGAAGAGGAGGACGAGGAGGACAACACCCTCTCGCTCGCCCAGATGGAAGCGGCGCTGAAGCCCGAGGCGCTCGAGCGCTTCGCCCGCATCACCGACCTGTTCAAGAAGTTCGAGAAGATCCAGGCCGAGCGCGTCGACACGCTCGGCCGCGGCGACGATTTCCCGCCGGCCCGGGAGAAGAAGTACGAGCAACTGCGCGAGGAACTGACCGCCGAGGTCGAAAGCGTGCAGTTCCACGCGACCAAGATCGAGTACCTGGTCGACAACCTCTACGCGTTCAACCGGCGGCTGACCGCGCTCGGCGGCCAGATGCTGCGCCTCGCCGAGCGTCACAAGATCAAGCGCGCCGATTTCCTCGCCGAGTACGTCGGCAACGAGCTCGACGAAGCCTGGCTCGCGACGATGGCCAAGAAGGACAAGAAGTGGGCCGCCTTCGCCGAGAAGGAAGCCGACGCGGTCGAGCGCATCCGCGCGGAGATCGCCGACATCGCCGCCGCCACCGGCATGTCGCTCAGCGAGTTCCGCCGCATCGTCAACATGGTCCAGAAGGGCGAGCGCGAGGC
>DATJHD010000136.1:0-3851 GCA_035494275.1 Croceibacterium sp. | reverse complement strand
GTCGTAGAGCTGCGCGACCTTCTGGTCGGGATCGGCGATCATCGGGAAGTCGACCTTGTAGCCTTGTGTCTCCTCGATGTCCCCTTCCCACTTGTTGTGCGAGTCGACCGGATCGACCGACAGGCCGATGGTCTTGACGTTGCGCTTGTCCCACTCCGGGCGCAGGCGGGCGACTTCACCGAGCTCGGTGGTGCACACTGGCGTGAAGTCCTTCGGATGGCTGAACAGCACGCCCCAGCTGTTTCCGAGCCATTCGTGAAAGCGGATGTGGCCCTGCGTCGTGTCCGCTTCGAAATCGGGGGCGATTTGGCCGAGCTGAATGGTCATGGGGGTTCCTTTCGCTACGATGATGAACGCGAGGTAGGACGTGGGCCGGCCGGCGACCAGCGAATCCTCTTTACCCGAGGCTAAGAAATGCTTCGCCGAAGGATCTCGGCGGCGGAATTCCCGCCGCAATTCCACCGCCGTACCGGCTTTCCCGAAGGGCCGTTCGCGCCCTCAGTGCGTGATGTCGAACTTCACGATCTGGCCGCTCCCCGGCGGCGTGCCGAAACCGAAGGTCGAGACGTAGAGAAAGCCGTCAGGACCGACCGTCATCCCCGTGGGGAACATGAGATGATCGGCAATGACCGTCTTTTTGCCCGACGGCTCGACACGCGTGATTCGTCCGGCGAACGGTGCCGGCAGTTGCCCACCCGCGGCCATTTCGAGCACGTACATGCGGTCGTAGTTGTCGAATGCGAGGCCGAGGATCAGGTCGAAGCCGGAAGCCACGGCCTTGATCTGGCCGCCGGGATTGACCTTCCAGACCTTCGACGTGCCGCTCATGTTGGGCGCAAACGGGCCGAGGTTCCCGACATAGAAGTTCCCGTGATAGGCCAGCGCGGTCGGCACAGCGTGACCCTGGCTCGCCGAGATGTCGATCAAGCGGCTGATGTCGCCGCCGGTGGTGATCTTGTCGATCTCGCCATGGTTCGGTTCGACGGCATAGAGCGCGCCGTTGACCGCGAGCATGCTGTACCACGTGCCGTCCGGCTCGAAGTCGTCGGGCTCGATGACCGCCGTCGGGTGAGTTTGCTGGTAGGCGCTGAGGTTGGCGACCATCGTCGCGCTGTGCGAGGCCGGGTCGATCCTGAGGACCGCGTTCGGCAGCGAGGTCACGCCATGCGAGCAGCCCGCGCCGGCGAGGATCGCGTACATGGTCTTGCCGATGAAGGCGATGTCGGCAACTCCGCTGACCAGCGACATCTCGTTGGTCTGGCTCGAGGGCAGGGTATCGATGACGGTCGTGCGATTGCCCTGCGAATCGATCATCGAGATGCGGCCGCCGGTCTCGCTGCCGGTGTAGGGGCCGATCGGCGGCACGACCTGGTCGCACTGGCCGGCGGTCGAATTCGTGCCGCCGGTGCCCCCCTCGGCGACGTAGAGATTGCCGTCGGGTCCGAACGCGAGGCCGCGCGGGGCGTTGAGGCCGCCAGCGACGGGGATCGGGTCCGCGGCATGGGCAGGCGCGCTTGCCAGCAGAGGTGCCAGGAAGGCGGCGGCCGAGAAAAGCGCGATACGCGTTGAGCGAGCAAATGAAGAATGTTTCAAGAGCTTGGGCATTTTGAAGTTCCTTTCGAAAGGACGTCAAAAACTTCCGTGCATTTCGAATCGAAGCCTACCCGCGATAAAATCATCGCGCGCAAACCAATGCATGCCCTGACCAAGACCGATCGACGAGAATCGAACTCTTTGATCTTCGGAGAATTCCCCCGGCCCGCGGCTACTTATGCTTGACAAATAACTTCGGCAAGCGACTCGCTAACGACCAGCCGACGAGGATTACTACTTTCGACGTAGTGTGCGTTGACCACCGCGAGGTGCTCAGGCCGCGTAATGCGCGGTTGTCTTCGCGGCCACCTCGTCCGCCGTCACCTCCGGCGCCAGCTCGATCAGCTCGAACGGGCTGTGATGATCGGGCCGCTGGAACACGGCGAGGTCGGTGATGATCATGTCGACGACGTTCTTGCCGGTGAGCGGCAGGTTGCAGTGGGGGATGAACTTGGGGCTGCCGTCCTTGGCCGTGTGCTCCATCACCACGATGATCTTCTTGACCCCGGCGACGAGGTCCATCGCCCCGCCCATGCCCTTGATCATCTTGCCCGGGATCATCCAGTTGGCAATGTCGCCGTCCTCGGAGACTTCCATCGACCCGAGCACGGCGAGGTCGATGTGCCCGCCGCGGATCATCCCGAAGCTCGTCGCGCTGTCGAAATAGGCGCTGCGCGGCAGCTCGCTGATGGTCTGCTTGCCGGCGTTGATGAGGTCGGGATCGACCTCGTTCGGATAAGGGAACGGGCCGATCCCGAGCATGCCGTTCTCGCTCTGCAGGGTTACGTCCATGCCAGGGGGGATGTGATTGGCGACGAGCGTCGGGATACCGATGCCGAGGTTGACGTAGTAGCCGTCCTCCAGTTCCTGCGCCGCGCGGGCGGCCATCTGGTTGCGGTCCCAGGGCATCAGCGTTAGTCCTTCGTCTTGTCGGCCGGGAAGATTTCGTCGAGCGTTCCCTTGAGCGCGGTGCCGTAGGCGCTGTTGGGCAATACGAACCAGCCGCGGCCCCATTCGGCCGCGATCGGCCCTGAGAGCGCGGCGCGCCGCCGGTCGGCGACGGAGACGATGCGATTGAACAGCTCGGAGAAGTCGGCAAGCTGGTCACCGGCCATCGCGACGACGCACCACTTGCCGGCAATCGACGAGCGGCGGCCGTCCTTGTTGCCGCGCAGCGCGTCGTCGCCATTGAGAAGCAGCGTCTCGCCGTGCACCGGCGCGTCGAGCCCGACGGAAACCAGCGCGGCGATCACCGCGTCGGTCATGTTGGTGGTCCGGTTGGTGATGTAGATCGGTGTGATGCCCGCCGCCTTGAGGGCGCGAATCGCCTCGGGAGCGCCGGGAACGGGCAGCACCGTCATATCGCGCGGCGCGCCCGGCCCGCCCGCGCGGGAATGCATCAGGCCGGCGTTGAGGACCACGGTTTCGTCGATGTCGAACACGACCGCGAGCGGCTTGTCGCCGCAGGGTACCCAGTCGGGCGCCGCCGGCGTGGCGCCTTCGGCGAGGATGACGCTGTCGGCCGGGCGGCGCGCGGCTTGAGCCAGTGCAAACCCTTCGAGGGCCGCATATGTCTGCCGCGACAAGGCGGCCGACTCGCCCGAGCCGTACAGGAATTGCAGACCGGAGAGCGAGGCCGGAGCCGGGGCGGCCGCGGTCCCGGCCGGGGGTACCGGCGCGGCACGCTCGGCGGACTGGGCGAGCACACCCGACGCAAGAAGCGCCCCCGCCATGGCGACGATCCACGCCTTCCAGGTCATGCGGCCTCGCGCTCGCGGGTGGTCGTGAACTCGATCTTCTTGTCGTAGGGGCTGCCTATGATCATCCGCTGGACGAAGATGCCGGGAAGGTGGATGCAGTCGGGGTCGAGCGCGCCCGCGGGGACCACTTCCTCTACCTCGACCACGCACACCTTGCCGCATGTCGCGGCGGGGAGGTTGAAGTTGCGCGCCGTCTTGCGGAACACGCAGTTGCCGGTCTCGTCGGCCTTCCATGCCTTGACGATCGAAAGGTCGGCGAAGATCCCCCGCTCGAGCAGGTACTCCTCGCCGTCGAAGACCTTAGTTTCCTTGCCCTCGGCGACGGCGGTGCCGACGCCGGTCTTGGTGTAGAAGCCCGGAATGCCCGCGCCGCCCGCGCGCATGCGCTCGGCCAGCGTGCCCTGCGGGCAGAACTCGACCTCGAGCTCGCCGGCGAGGAACTGCCGCTCGAACTCCTTGTTCTCGCCGACGTAGGAGCTGATCATCTTCCTGACCTGC
>DATJHD010000135.1:0-6806 GCA_035494275.1 Croceibacterium sp. | reverse complement strand
CGAACCCTTTGGCTTCGGTCACGGTAATCCCGGACACCCCGACTTCGTGCAGGGCTTCCTTCACCTCGTCCAGCTTGAACGGCTTGATGATGGCTTCGATCTTTTTCACGTGACCCCTGCGAGCAAAGCCGGCGCCGCGTCCCCTCATCGGGTAGCGGGCCGGACGATCCGTGTTTTCCCGGCAACCATTCTTCAAGAATCGTGCCAAGGCGCGAAGCGCGACAGGTAGCCTTTTGGCCCATGCTAAGAAAGGGCGGAATCGCACAATTCCGCTCCGTCTGGAGGGGTTGGCGCAATTATCGTTCGCGGATCAAAAGCTTCGTTGCCCGCGAATTGAGCATGGGTGCCCGCGAAACGGGCATCACAGCCTGAGGCCGGTCGTCTCGTCCAGCCCGGCCATGAGGTTCAGCGACTGTACCGCCGCCCCGCTCGCGCCCTTGCCGAGGTTGTCGAGCACGGCCACGAGCCGCGCCTGCGCGCCGTCCGGCGAGGAAAACACGAACAGCTCCATCCGATCCGAAGGCTCGCGGGAGCGGCGCAGCAGCAGCTCGCCGAACAACGGCTGCTCACCCATCGTGACGATGCGGCTGCCGGCGTAGAACTCTGTCAGGCAATCGCGCAGCGCCTCGGCGCTGGCCGCCCCGGCCAGCGTCCCTATAGGCAAGGGGACCTCCGTGACCATGCCCCGGTGAGCCGGGACGACCGCGGGCGAAAACAGCGGCGGGATCGCCAGGCCGCAATGCTGCTGCATTTCAGGCACGTGCTTGTGCGCCAGTTCCAGCGCATAGCCGCGCCAGGCGATGTCGTGGTCGTTCTCGAACCTCTCGATCAGCGCCTTGCCGCCTCCCGAGTAACCCGACACCGCATGGCAAGTGTACGGCCAGTCCGCCGGCAGCAGCCGTGCCGCGATGAGCGGCGCCATGAGCGCGATGAAGCCGGTCGAATAACACCCCGGATTGGACACCCTCGCGGCTTGCGCCAGGGTGCCACGGCCGACGATCTCGGGAAACCCGAAGACCCAGCCGGGCGCCACCCGATGCGCCGTGGAGGCGTCGATGACCCGCACGCGGCTGCCCGGTTCGATCAGCGCGACGGATTCGCGCGCTGCGTCGTCCGGCAGGCAAAGGATCGCGAAATCGCAAGTGTTGAGCGCCTCGGCGCGGGCCGCACGGTCCTTGCGCCGATCGCCGTCGAGCGAGACGACGTCAAACTCGTCGCGACCCGCGAGCCGATCGCGAATCTCGAGCCCGGTCGTTCCGGCGCCACCGTCGATGAAGACCATCTTCGCCATCAGACGAGCGGCTCCAGCCGGTCGAGATGCACATAGCCGACCGGCCCTTCGAGCGAGAGGCAGCCCCAGGCCCATTCGCCGGCGATGTCGAGCACCTCGAAGCTGTCACCTTCCAAAAGGGTACACAACTCCTCGGCGTCGCCGTTGGTCCCGGCGAGTAGCCTCGCTCCGCCGGGCATGACGGTGCGCGGCTGGGGCACGGCGTAGTGGGGCACGAAATAGCGTCCGGCGAGACCGATATGAGCGAGATCGCCTTTCACGGGCACGCGCGTCGGATCGGGCCGAGCGGCGGGGCCGGCAAGAGCGAACGGCCCTTGCGCGCACTTGTGCCAAGTCGTGTCGTCGCTCTGGACTTTCACCCGGTTCCTCGCTTGGCCGCGGCGCTTAGACTGCGCCCGCGCGGCGGGCAAGCGGCCCCCTTAACCAAAGCGATCCTGCAACATTTTCCAGCTCGCGCGAAGGCCGAGCGCAGCGCCGCCCTTGGGCCGGCCAGGCTTGGCATTGGGACGCCAGGCGAAGGTATCGAAGTGCGCCCAGTCGATGCCTTCCCCGACGAACTTGGCGAGGAACAGCGCGGCGACGCTCGAGCCGGCAAAGGAATTGGCAGGGGCGTTGTTGGTGTCGGCGATGTCCGACTTGAGCCATTCGGCGTAAGGCTCGTGGAGCGGCAAGCGCCACACGGGATCATCGCTCGCCTCGCCGGCGGCAACGAGGGCATCGGCGGTTGCGTCCTCGCGCGCGAACAGCGCCGGCAGGTCCGGCCCGAGCGCCACGCGCGCGGCGCCGGTCAGCGTGGCGAAGTCGACGATGAGCGCTGGCTCGGACTCGCTCGCCAGCGCCAGCGCGTCGGCCAGGATCAGCCGGCCTTCTGCATCTGTGTTGCCGATCTCGACGGTGAGCCCCTTGCGGCTCTTGAGCACGTCGCCGGGGCGGAATGCGTTGCCCGAGATCGCGTTCTCGACCGCCGGCACCAGGACCTGCAAGTGAACCTTCAGGCCCGCGCCCATCACGAGGTCGGCGAGCGCGAGCGCGTGCGCCGCGCCGCCCATGTCCTTTTTCATCAGCAGCATGCCGGCGGCGGGCTTCACATCGAGGCCGCCCGAATCGAAGCAGACACCCTTGCCGACAAGCGCCAGCCTGGGTGCTTTCGCATCGCCCCAGGTGAGCTCGATCATGCGCGGTGCATGGCTCCGCCCGGCGGCCCGGCCGACGGCGTGCACCATCGGGAATTCCTGCTCGAGTGCGTCGCCGCGGGTGATCTTGACCTTTGCGCCATGCGCTTTCGCGAGCCCCTCGGCAGCCGCTTCGAGCTGCACCGGGCCCATGTCCTCGGCGGGCGTGTTGACGAGGTCCTGAACCAGGAAAGTCGCGCGCGCCTCGGCTTGGGCTGCGGCGATCCGGGCCGCATCCTTGGTCAGCAGGACGCGCGCGCCTTCCGGCTCCTTCTCCTCGCGATAGCGGGTAAAGCGATACTGCGCCGTCTGCCAGCCATGGAGCGCGGCCCTCGGCTCCCCTTGCGCGCGCCGATAGGTCCCGGCGGGCAGCTTCTCGGCCAGCGCGGCCATGCACCAGCTCGAAAGCTCGTCCGGATTCGACACGCCGCCCACTGCGAACCAGCTCTCGCCATCGGGGACGATGCCGACCTCGTATCCGCTGCCGTTAAACTTCTGTGCCGCCAGCGCGGCGCGCTGCGGACCGCTCAGCTTCTTCGCCCAGGCCTCGAAGCCGTCCTTATTGACAAGGTGGATGGCTGTCGCGTCCTGTCCGCGATCCGGCTGGATTAGGTCGTCTCTGTCGCTCATAAGCAGCCCTAGACATCATCAATTCGGGAATTCCAATGCTGTTTCGCCGTATTCTACCCCTGCTGTGCCTCACTCTGGCGGCCTGCAGGGGGGGGGGTGGCGATTCGACATCCGCTCCGAGCGCGACCCCTTCCGCCACGGCGGCGGCGACCGCCGACCGCCCGACTCCGACCGCCAGCGCTTCGGCAACCGCCACGCCGGCGGGGGCCAATTCGGTGAAGGAGCAGAACGATCTTTACAGTTTCTCGTACTCCTGGCCCGCAGCGGCGGGGAACATTCCGGCGCTGGCCCGACGGCTCGAGGACGAGCTCGAGCAGCACAAGCAGGAGCTCGTCGTCAGCGCGCAGAAGGGCAAGCAGGAATCGGACAGCAACGGCTTCCCCTTCAACCCGCATTACTATTCGGAAGACTGGAAGGTCGTCGCAAACCTTCCGCATTGGCTGAGCCTTACCGGCAAGTTTTCCACCTACACCGGCGGTGCGCATGGAAATTACGGGCTCGAGACGCTCGTGTGGGACAAGAAGGTCGGGCGCGGCTTCGGTGCGATCGAAATGTTCAGTTCGGCGAAGGCCCTCGGCGACGCTCTCGGGCATAATGTCTGCAAGGCGCTGGACCGGGAGCGGGCGAAGAAGCGCAAGGGAATGCCGAAAGGGCAACTGCTCGACGAGTTCCAGAAGTGCGTCGGTCTCGACCAGGCGACGGTGCTGGTCGGCTCCTCGAATGGGAAGACCTTCAACCGCGTCGGCGTATGGTTCGGTCCTTACGTCGCCGGGCCATATTCCGAAGGCGCCTACGAATTGAACTTCCCGGTGGACAAGGCGGTACTCGAAACCGTCAAGCCAGCTTACCGCGACGCGTTCTCGGCCGCTCGCTGACCGCTCGCAATTGTCGGCACCGATCGCTACATGGACCCCATGACCCAATACCAGCACGTTACCGGCGCCGACACCGTCCTGCGCGACGGCACGATCAAGCTACACGGGCCCGAAGGCTTCGAGGGGATGCGCGCGGCCGGGCGGCTGGCGGCTGAAATCCTCGATGAGATGGCGCTCCGCGTCGAGCCTGGCGTCAGCACCGAGGAACTGGACCGCATCGTGCGCGAGATGACCCTCGACGCCGGCGCCGTGCCCGCGACGCTCGGCTATCGCGGCTACACGCATTCGTGCTGCATCTCGATCAACCACGTCGTTTGCCACGGAATTCCTTCAGCCAAGACGCTGAAGGAGGGAGACATCGTCAACATCGACGTGACCCCTCTGCTCGACGGCTGGCATGGCGACACCAGCCGCATGTATCTCGTCGGCGACGTGCCGCTGAAGGCGCGGCGCCTGGTCGACGTCACCTACGAATGCCTGATGATCGGCATTGCCCAGGCGAAGCCCGGCGCGCGCCTCGGCGACGTCGGCGCGGCGATCCAGGCCCATGCCGGACAGCACCGCTACGGCGTCGTGCGCGAATTCTGCGGGCACGGCGTCGGCCGCCTGTTCCACGACGCGCCCGAGGTGGTCCACGCCGCGCAGGCAGGCACCGGGCCGGAATTGAAACCGGGCATGTTCATGACCATCGAGCCGATGATCAACCTCGGCAAGCCGTGGGTGAAGCTGCTCGCCGACGGCTGGACCGCGGTGACCCGCGACAAGAGCCTGTCGGCGCAGTTCGAGCACTCGATCGGCATCACCGAGAATGGCTGCGAGATCTTCACGCTGAGCCCGAAGGGGCTGGACAAGCCACCTTACGTCTAGGCTGCGGCCAGGGGGCGCGACAGCATGAACTCCGCAATCGTCCTGCCGATCGCGCTTGCGTTCATCGCCGGCCTCATGCTTGCGGTCCAAGCGCCGACAAACGCGATGCTGGCCAAAGCCGGCGGCTCGCCTGTGCTGGCGGCGCTGATCTCGTTCGCGGTCGGGACGGCGGTGCTGTTCGCCGTGTGGCTGGCAAGCGGCCAGCGCACGGCAGCCGGCGCTTTCAAGACGCTTCCTTACTATGCGTGGTTCGGTGGCCTTTATGGCGCGCTGTTCGTCGCGGTAGCCGCTTACGCCGCGCCGCGGATCGGTCTCGCGTCCCTGATCACCATAGGAATCGCCGGGCAAATCTTGATGGCCGTGCTGCTCGATCACTTCGGCGTGCTCGGGCTGCCGCGCGATCCGGCCACGCTGACCAAAGCGCTGGGCGCGGTGCTGGTGATCGCCGGCGTCGTGCTCGTCCGCAAGGGCTAGCCATCCCTCGCGGCCCTGATCGCCGCGCCGCCCGCGAACGGCGTGATCGCGCACAGCAGGAGGCTCATCGCGGCGGTGAGGGCGAGACCGCTCTGTCCTCCCGTCGAGAGCGCGCCGGCGCCGAAGATCAGCAGCGGCACGGCGAGTGGAATCAGCAGCAGGCCGGCCAGCGCCGCCCCGGCGCGCAAGCCAACGGTCAGCGCGGCGATGATCAGGCCGATCGCGGCGAGGCCGGGCGTGCCCGCCAACAGGCCCCATTCGACCGTGCGCAGCGTGTCGGCGTGGAGGCCGAGAAGCGCCGCGGCGGGGAGGGCAGCGAGCATCAGCGGCGGGCCGAAGCTGAGCCAGTGAGCGAGGAGGCGAACGGCTACAGTCGCTTCCTCGGCGATGCCGCGCACGGCGAACTGGTCGAAGAAGCCCTGCTCGAGGTCGGGGGCCAGAAGGCGGTCGAGCGGCAGAATCGCAGCGAGTAACGCAGCGACCCAGACGATCCCGCCGCCGGCGCGTGTCAGCAAGACCGGGTCCGGACCGACCGCGAACGGAAAGAGCATCGCCACGGCGACAAAGAACAAAACCGGCAGGATCGCTCCGCCGCGCCGGGCGCCGGCGAACATCTGCGCCAGATCGCGCCGGAGGAGCTCGGCAACGACGCTCATGATGCGAAATCCGCGAGCGCGATCGATCGCAGCCCGGGCACCTCGAAGGGCTGGTGCGACGCGACGAGGACGAGGCCGCCGGCGCGGCAGTGATCGGCGACCAGCTTCTCGCACTCTCGCGCCATGCCGGTATCGAGCCCGTTGAGCGGCTCGTCGAGCAGCCATACCGCCGCCTGCTGGCAGAGCAGGCGGGTAAGCGCCGCGCGCTTGCGCTGGCCGGTCGAGAGATACTGCACCGGCACGTCGAGCACACCTGTCACGCCCAGGCGGTCGCTCGCGCTTTCCCGCGATTTGAACCCGCCGCCGTCGATACGGCCCCAGAACGCAAGCGCCCGGCCGAGCGGCAGGTGCTCGTCAAGCGCCGGGCGCTCGTCGACAAGGCCGATCGAGCCCTCGCGATCGACCGTCCCCGCGAACGGCCGCAGCAAGCCGGCGACGATTCGCAGCAGGCTCGACTTGCCGGTGCCGTTCGGCCCCACGACCTGCAGCGCCTCGCCCGCTCGCAGCTCGAACGAGAGGCCGCGGAACAGCACCCTGGCGCCGCGGCGGCAGGCAAGATCCTTCACGGCGAGACGGCACCCTTCCATCGCGGCGAGCGTTAGGCCAAGGTGCCGCCAGCGACAAGCGAGGGAGACCTGCCATGCCCGTGCCGCAACTCACCGAAGACGAACGCGAGTGGGCCCTGTCCGGATTGCCCGATTGGTCGCTGCGCGACGACAAGCTGGCGATCGTCCGCAAGTTCAAGTTCGCCGATTTCAGCCAGGCCTTCGCCTTCATGACCCGCGTCGCCCTGCTGGCCGAGAAGCACGACCACCATCCCGAATGGTCGAACGTCTACAAT
>DATJHD010000134.1:0-13758 GCA_035494275.1 Croceibacterium sp. | reverse complement strand
ATCGATCGCCTCGAGGATCGAATCCGCCGCGAACGGCGGCGGCACGTAGATCACGCTCGCGCTGGCGCCGGTCGCGCGCCTGGCCTCGGCGACGGTGTCGAACACCGGCAATCCGAGATGCGTCTGCCCGCCTTTGCCCGGGGTGACGCCGGCGACCATCTGCGTGCCGTAGTCGAGCGCCTGTTGCGTGTGAAACGTGCCGGTTTCGCCGGTCATCCCTTGGGTGATGACCTTGGTGTTCTTGTCGACCAGAATTGCCACTTATTCGGCTCCATCAAGACAGGTTTGCTTGCATGCGCCCAGCTGGCCATCGCCCGCCGAAGACGACGATGCGGCGACCGCAAGAAGGACAAGTGCAAACATCAGCCCAGCGAGCTATCGATGCCCTTGCAGGCTGCCAGCAGCTCTTTCACCGCATCGACCGAGGTCTGGAAATTGGCCTTGGCCTCGTCGTCGAGGGCGATCTCGACCACTTCCTCGACACCGTTTGCGCCGATCACCGCCGGGACGCCGACATAAAGGTCGTTCACCCCGTACTGGCCCGTGAGATGCGCGGCGACGGGGAGGATGCGCTTCTGGTCGCCGAGGTAGGCTTCGGCCATCGCGATCGCGCTGGTGGCGGGGGCGTAATAGGCGCTGCCGGTCTTCAAGAGTCCGACGATCTCGCCGCCGCCGCCGCGGGTCCGCTGGACGATTTCGTCGAGACGGCCCGCGTCCACGCCGTTCATGCGGGCGAACTCGGGAACCGGGATGCCGTTGATCGTCGAGTAAGCGAGGACCGGGACCATCGAATCGCCGTGTCCGCCGAGGACGAAGGCGTTCACGTCGCGCACTGACACGCCGAACTCCCATGCGAGGAAGGTGGCGAAGCGCGCACTGTCGAGCACGCCTGCCATTCCGACCACCTTGTTGTGCGGCAGCCGCGAATACTCGCGCAGGGCCCACACCATCGCGTCCAGGGGGTTGGTGATGCAGATCACGAACGCGTCGGGGCAGTTGGCCCTGATGCCTTCGCCGACCGCGCCCATCACCTTGAGATTGATGCCGAGCAGGTCGTCGCGGCTCATGCCCGGCTTGCGCGGCACGCCGGCGGTGACGATCACCACGTCTGCCCCCGCGATGTCGGCATAGTCGTTGGTGCCGGTGATGGTCGCGTCGAAGCCCTCGATCGGGCCGCACTGCGACAGGTCGAGCGCCTTGCCCTGCGGGATGCCTTCCATGATGTCGAACAGGACGATGTCGCCCAGTTCCTTCTTCGCGGCGAGGTGGGCGAGGGTGCCGCCGATCATGCCGGCGCCGACGAGCGCGATCTTCCTGCGAGCCATGGAGCTTCCCGATAATCCTTCAACCTGCGCGGGCGCGAGAGGGTTGATCGAGGCGCCCCCGCGTCCCGCGAAGGAGCGCCGCCCGGGGCGATGCCGGCTGCCCTAGGCCCGCCGGTAGGCCTTGGCAACCGACAAAAGCGTTAAGATCCGTTGCCTGATTCAATAATAGTTCGCAATAGCGATAAAAGACCTGCAACACGGTTCCCTGACGGGCAAAATATCCGATGGTCGGGCCAAGAGCACTGTCAAGCGCGGCGCATGGAACGGTCTCGGCGGCGGTAACGTTGAAGCGTGAAACGCCAGCACCGCACACGGGTAAATATATGTTTGTACAGTGCGATCCGTGGCTGCCGGAGGGTCCCCCCAGTCGCGTTCTCCTGCTTCTCGGCTGGCTCAACGGCGGCGGCGCCGAACGCGTCGCGGTCCAGCTGGCGAACGACCTAAATGGCGGGGCGCTCGACGTGCGGATGGGCTTGCTGCGCCGGGCGGGTCGTTACATCGATCTCGTCGAACCCGGGCGGGTTCATTTTCGCAGCTGGTGCGAGCGCTGGTTCCCGGCCGATGGAGCGAGCGCCACGTTCTACCGTCCGGACCGCTTCCTGCGCAGCGTCACGGTGGGCCCTTTGGCATTCCGTTCGATCATCCGCGAGGCCGATCCCGAGCTCGTCGTGAGCTTCTGCAAGGGCCCGAACGTGCTCACCTATCTCGCCCTTCGCGCGATGCGCGGCAAGCGGCCGAGATGGATCGCGCGCGAGGGCAACAACATTGTCCGTTCGGCGAGGGAGGACGGACGGGACAAGGCAAGGCGCGGGCTCGAGCATGCTCTCGTGCGCAGCACCTATCGCGCGGCCGATTGCGTCGTCGTGAACTCGCAGCAGCTTGCCGCCAGCCTCGGGGAGCATTTCGGATTGCCGGCGGGGAAACTGCGCGTCATCCGTAATCCCGTCGACGTCGAGGCGATCCGCCGCCGGGCCGCCGAGCCGCTCGATGCCGCCCTGCGCGGGCCGCTCATCGTCACGACCGGGCGGCTGGTTGCGCAGAAGGGCCACGACATCGTGCTGCGCGCCTTTGCCGCAAGCCGGTTCCGCGCAAGCCATCAGCTGGCGATCGTGGGCGAGGGTCCCGAACGCGCGGCGCTTGGTGCGCTTGCCGCTGGCCTTGGTGTTGCCGACCGGGTCCACTTTCTCGGCTTTCGTTCGAATCCCTGGGCGTTGATGGCGCGCGCCGAGTTGTTCGTGCTCGCATCCCGCTGGGAAGGGTTCCCCAACGCCCTGCTCGAGGCACTCGCTTGCGGTGCCCCTGTGCTGGCGTCCGACTGCCGGTTTGGACCAGGCGAGATGATCGAACACGGCCGGAACGGATGGCTGGTACCACCCGATGACGGCGAAGCGATGCGCGAGGCACTCGACATGCTGCACGCCGCGCCCGAATTGCGCCGGCGCCTGGGCGCGGCCGCGACCCGGCGTGCGAACGAGTTCCGCCGCGAGGTGATCCTGCCGCAGTTCCAGGCGCTTTTCCAGGAACACGCGGGGCTGTCTCGCTTAGCGTTGCACCCTTCAGCCGGCGGGAGCTTGCAGCATTCGAACCGCGGGGCATGGCGTGCGGGCCTCACGTTCAGCTGAAGGCGCTGCCGTTTCCGGCGGGGCTGGCCGGCTGGTGCTGCGGGGCGGCGGGGCTTCGGCGCTCGGCTATGCCTTGAGATTTGCTGCTCGCCTGCTGGTGCTGCTTTTCGCCGGCCGCTTCTTCGGGGCCTCGCTTTTCGGTTCCTTCACGATCGCCATCGCGGTTGTCGAGGCGGCATCCATTGCAGCGGGCCTCAGCACCAAGTGGATGTTGTTCAAGTGGCTGGATCAAGACGTGAAGCTCGGCCGTGCCGCCCCTCACGCGCTCCTCGATGCCTTGCTCCTCGTGCTTTGCGCCAGCGGCCTTGTCGCCGGCTTGATTGCCGTCGCCGTCACCGTGGCGCCGCCCGGCAGCATGGACGAGAGCACGCGGTTGGCGATCCTCTATCTGGTCCCCGCCGTGGTCCTGCAGGCTCTGCTCGAGGTGTTCCTCGCCGCCACCCGCTGGACCGAGATCATGCGCTACGACGTGATCGCCAAGAGCCTGATCCAGCCGCTCGTGAGCATAGCGGCCATCGGATTGCTCCTCGCGCTCGGCTGGCGCGCGGTCGCGCTTGCATGGGGATACATCTTCGCAACCGTCTGCGCGCTCGTTTACGCCGCGCTCGCCACGCGCCGTCGGTTCGGCGGGCTTTGCCTGCGCCAGTATCGCGCCAGGCCCCGTCTCCTGTGGCGCCGCCTGAAGGGAGCCATGCCCACCACCGGGTCGGACCTCATCGATGCGCTCTACATGCGCGTCGACATCTACCTCGTCGGCATTCTGCTCGGCGCCCACGCGGCCGGAATTTATGGGCTGGCGCGGCAAGTGAGCATGCCGATACGACAGGTTCGCCAGGCGTTCGACGGCATGCTCGTGCCGCTCGTCTCGCACACCCTGACCCACGGAACCATCGCGCAGGCGGGCCACGCTCTTGCCCGATCTTCGCGCCTCGTGCTGGTGCTGCAGCTGCCCGTGGTGCTGCTGCTGTGGGCTTTCGGCCGCCCGTTGCTCGATCTCGTCGGCGACGGTTTCGCTTCCGGTTACGCCGCGATGCTGTGCCTCGCCGCCGCCGAACTGGTCCAGGGCGCTTTCGGCCTGGGCGAGCTGTTGCTCGTTTACGCGCGGCCGCGCCTCATGGCGCTGCTGAGCGCGGCGTTCGTGGCTCTCGGCGCCGCTGCCGCGGTGGTGCTTGAGCCGCTGCTCGGCCTCGCCGGTATCGGGCTTTCTGTGCTGGTCAGCTACGGCACGCGAGCCGTGTGCCGGCGGATGATGTTGCGCGGCCTGTTCGGCCTCAGGATCGATTCGGCCCTGTGGAGCGGTCCTGCGGTGGCGATCGCCGCCGCAATTGCCGTTACGGCCGCCTTGTGGGCCGTTTCCGTCCTGGCGTCGGTCGGATTTGGCCTCGGTGCCTATTTCGGCGCCCTGGCGATGTGGCTTGGCCGGGCAGGCGACCGGCTGGTGCCGGAAGGCTTTATCTCGAAAGGCGAGCGGCCGCCCCGGCTTCAGCCGGCGAGGCGGCTGGCCGCTTCGCGTCCCTCGCGCTCCTGGGAGAGCAACATGGCGGCGAGGAAATCCGGCACCGCGCGGCTGAAGTAATAACCCTGGCCCAGCGTGCAGCCGGCGTTACGCACGGCTTCGACCTGCTCGATCGTTTCGAGTCCCTCGGCAACGATCTCCATCTCCAGCGTCGAGCCCATTTCGGCCACGGCCCTGATGATCGCGTCGCTCTTGCGACCGATGTTCGGTCCCGAGACGAAGCTGCGGTCCACCTTGATCTTCTTGAACGGGAACTGATTGATGTATCCGAGCGAGGAATAGCCGGTGCCGAAATCGTCGAGCGCAAAGCGCACGCCCTGGGCCGACAGCTCCTCGATGAAGCGCGCCGCGTGCTCGCTTTCTTCGATGAACAGGCTTTCGGTGACTTCGAGCTCGAGACGGCTGGGCGGCAGTCCGGCGTCCTTGAGGGCGTTGAGGATTCCCAGCGCCGCACCCGGCGCGCGCAACTGGATCGGCGAGAGATTGACCGCCAGCGTGACGTGCTCCGGCCATTGCGCTGCCGCCTTGGCGGCCTGGGCGGTGATCCAGTTGCTGAGCGTGATGATCACGCCGGTTTCTTCCGCCACCGGGATGAACTCGTCCGGGCGCAGCTCGCCTTTCTCGGGATGAAACCAGCGAACCAGCGCCTCGAAAGTGCGGATGCGGCCGGTCTTCAGGTCGACGATCGGCTGGAAGAAGATCGACAACTCGTCCTTGCGGATCGCGGCCCTGAGCTCGGATTCGATCTGTTTTTTGCGCACCAGGTCGCGGGTCATCGCCGGATCGAAGAACCTCAGCTGGTTCCGGCCACCAACCTTGGCGTGGTACAGCGCAAGGTCGGCGCTTTGCATCACGGTCTCGACGTCGGGGCCGTCGTCCGGCAGCAGCGCGACGCCCATCGACGCGCCGCAGGGGATGCGGTTGCTGTCGATGCGGAACGGGCGCGACAGATCGCCGATCATCGCGCTCGCAAGCTGTTCGCTTTCCGCGCGGTCGCGAACGACGCACGCGGCGACGAATTCGTCGCCACCGAAGCGCGCGATCGTCGCGTCCTCGGGCGCCACTTCGGTCAGCCTCCGGGCGACTTCGGCGAGGACGCTGTCGCCGACGCCGTGACCCAGGGTGTCGTTCACTTCCTTGAACTTGTCGAGATCGAGCCAGAACATCGCCAGCTTGCCCTCTGCCGGCAGGCGTATCACCTGCTCGTCGAGCGCGTGGTTGAGCCCGCCCCGGTTCAGCAGGCCCGTGACGATGTCGGTGCGGGCGAGCTCGCGCATCTGCTCGGCCATCGCGGCGCTGGTGTCGGCGGCGAGGATCTGTTCGCGCAGCGTGTGGAACAGGTTGAGCGTGATGAGGACCATTCCCGAAGTCAGGATCGCGATGATCCCGGCAAGAACATCGAGCGCGGGGCCGCCGATGACCAGGCAGGCCACGATGATCGGCAGGCTTGCCAGCAACAGTTGCCCCACGGCCATGGCCGGTCTGGCGGCGGTGCGTGCCGCCACGCCGACGCCGTACACGAGGGCATAGCTGACGGTGAGAATCGACAGGTTCTCCATCGAGCCGAGCGTCATCGTGAGGGCGGCAATCGATCCGGCAAACAGGGACGACGTCAGGGTGCCGACTTCGTACACCGCTTCGAGAACCCGGCGTTCGCTATAGATGAGTTCGCTGTCCCGCGATAGGCGGGCGGCGACGCCGATGCGGGCAATGGCGACCCCCATCAGCAAGGCGGCGAAGAGCTCGATGACGATGTCCTGGGTGACAAGCGCGGCCGTCAGCGCGGCCGCGATCCCGGCCAGGGTGCCCAGCGCAAGGCTCGCCGTGTGCGCGTAAAGCGAGGCGACCAGCTTGCGCCTGACAAGCTGCTCCTCGCTGTCGCCGGCAAGGTAGTCCCTGAAAATGTGCCTCAGGCGATTGATCGGTCCGCCCCCCTCGGTCTGCGGGAGCTAGCGAAAGAACGTCACCTAATGGTTAATCAGCGCCTTACGCTGACTTGTGGAAAAAGGCGACCGAAGCGAGGCTTCAGCCGACCTCTTGCGCAGCCAATTCAGAGCCCAGCTGCCGCGCAAGCCGCCGATCGAGCGTGCGGCAAATCCCGAGCCACCAGCGATAGGCATCGCGATCGCCGGCGAAGTAGGCGGCCTCTGCCCGGCGCCGCGCATGGCCCGCCGCCGCCAGGCCATGCTCGGCGAAATGGCGCAAGGCCGCGCGCAGCAACGCATTATCCGAAAGCGGCGGCTCATTGTCGTTGTCCGCCCTCGCGACCGCCGCGCGCACGTGCGCAGGGGCGATCCTGGCGCTGAAGGACTTGGGCGGGGCGGCAAAACGAATGCTCATGCCTGGTGCGATCCGGTCATTGGCCAGGGACCGGAGCGGCCCGAGCACACCCCGTCTAACGCGCCCGGCCTAAGCGATGGTTCGCCAGCATGGTTTCCGCAAGGCGATCCGGCGTTTACCTTTTTGCCGAAGTCACGGCCGATCGAGCCACTGCCCGCTGCGTTGCAGCTCGGGGGACAGGGTCCCTCCGTCCGGCAGGTTGCTGCCCGTGAACTGGGCGTCGCCACCGCGAGCCTGTACGGCAACGGAATGGGCCGGCTGTGATTTGGGCGTCGTGGTTCCGCTCGCTTGGGAGCGCATTTCCGGAGACGGAGACGATGACGCAAGCGCGGCGACGTAGGCCCGCGCGAGCATCAGCGGATCATCGTCGGACGACGGGGCCGGCGTTGACGTCTTCGCGTGCGGCGCGGCCATGGGCTCGCCGCCGAGATAGGCAATGTGGAACGCCGCTCTCTCGCCAGCAGGGCCGGGCAAGCGGAAGAATTCATGCGCCCCGATCGTGATCACGCGCTGCATGGCGTTGTCCCACGCAGGGTGCACGTCCAGCGTGTGGTAGTGCGTGGCCAGGCCGACGGGTGCGTAAACGGCCCCGGCGAGGGCCTCCTCGGCGACACGGCGAGCACGCGCCCACCAGTAGGGCACCGGCTTGCGGATGAGAGAACCGTCGCAGGCGAATGTGAATTGGCAGCCGGTGCTCCGTTCCGAACCCTGGAAGACGACGCCGCAGACGGTTTTCGGAAAGCTGGGATGGGCGACGCGGTTGAGCACCACTTGGGCTACCGCGCGCTGGCCGTCATCCGGCTCCGTCGCCGCCTCGTAGTAGATGGCCATCGTCAGGCATTGCTCGGCGCGCGCGCGGTCGAGCCAGCTTCCGGATGACAGGAACGCTCGCGCGGCCGGGCCGGGCGAGGTTGCCTGGTCGACCAACCGGCTCGCGGCCGACTGGCCGATTGCGGGGGCCATCGGCGTCCCGGCGAGCGGCCCATCGGCCGATTTCGTACCGTATGCGGTGGCCTCGACGCTGGAGGAAGCCTCACGCGGGGCAGGGGTCGCCCAGTTTGTCGCGCCGGCCATCGCGGGAAGGGCCATGGCGGCTGCGATCGCGGCGCAGCGCTTGCGCAGGCGATGCCGCCGTTGCGCCAGCACGGCTCGGCCGCGCCCGGCTCGCGTGATCCGCGCGTGGAATCCACGCGAAGACACCATGGCCTGGAAATCCGGCGCGTTGTCGGTGATCGGCACGGCTTCGCGCTAGCTCGCTGAAGCCACCCCTGCACTCGCGCCAAAGGAGCCGTCCCGCGTTGATACGCGTCGGGCGCCCCCCGGTTAACGCCGCTGCGGATTGCGCGGGGCGTGCGGCGGAGCTATTCGAGCGCCCGTGTCACGGATCGCCCGGGAGGCCGGGCCGGCGGGCGAGAGCTCGCCGAGGGAACTGGGTGCGAAGCCCAGGCTGCCCCCGCAACTGTGACCGGGGAGCCGCGCGCCGGCAAAAGCCACTGGCCGAGTTTTCGAGGCCGGGAAGGCAGGCGCGTCGGTGGCGATCCGGCGAGCCAGGAGACCTGTCCGAGACGCGTCGTTCGGCCCGCGGGCGGGGTGCACCGCAGGCAAGCGACGGATGACCGCGCAATTTTGGCGCGGCCTCCCGCCATGAACGGCATGTTGATGTCGTGCGGGAGGGTTCATGCATAAACTACTATTCTGTTTCGGTATATTCGCGCTTTTCGTGTCGCCGCTCGCGGCCCAGGAACAGCCCGGCGAGCAGGCTATCGCGCTCCACGAGCCGTCCAGCGAAGACTCGATCACGGTGCTCGGCACCGGCACGCGCGACACGATCCGCACGACCGGCGAGCCGCTTAGCGTCATCGACAGTGACGAGATCGAGACGGTCCAGGGCGGCGATATCACTCGCGTACTCGAGCGGACCCCTAGCCTGTCATTCTCGCGTAACGGCGGGCCGGGCGCATTTACCGGGGCAAGTCTTCGTGGTGCGGCGGCGGAACAGCTGCTGGTGCTGATTGACGGGGTGCGGGTTGCCGATCCCGCGGCGCCGGGAGGGGGGTATGATTTCGGTACGCTCCTGCCCGCCGGGATCGGCAAGATCGAGATCCTGCGGGGCTCCAACGGCACGATCTGGGGCAGCCAGGCCATAGGCGGCGTTCTCGCGGCGTGGACCGACAATTTCAGCGGAGCCAAGGCATCGGCCGAGTACGGCTCGCGCGACACGACCTACGGCACGCTGGCGGCCGGCGTGGACCAAGGTCCGCTGAAGATAACCGCCGACGGTGCGTGGTACCGCACGGACGGCTTCTCTGCCGCCGCCAACGGGAGCGAGCCGGACGGTTTCCGGCAGTGGCTGGCGGGCGGCACCGGTTCGCTCGCCGTAGCCCCGGGACTCAATCTTCGCGGGTCGATCAGGTATGCCTCATCCCGCGTCGACATAGACGGTTTCCCCGCACCCGAATTCGTCCTCGCGGATACGGCCGAATTCCAGGACACGCGACAGCTCTCGGCGCTGGCCGGAATATCCTATGCGAACGAAGGCCTGAGGGTCGATGCCTCGTGGTCGGGCGCCGACACCGAACGGGACAACTTCGACCCGTCGACCGGTTCGGCGCCGAGCTATTCCACCAATGGCCATTCGGACCAGCTCATTGTTCGCGGGGCATGGGAACTTGGCAAATCAACCATCTGGTTTGGCGGAGAAAATGAGTGGACCGGCTTTACCTCCAGCTTCGATGCGAGGCAGCGGGCGCGCGCATCGGGCGCGTATGTCCAGCTCGGGCATCGCTTCGGGGCGCTCGCCGTGAACGTCGGCAGCCGGTTCGCCGATCACGGTCGATTCGGCACGGCGACGACCTTCGGCGCCGACGCGTCGCTGGAATTGGGCCATGGCTGGCGGCTCCGCGCGAGCTTCGGGGAAGGTTTCAAGGCGCCGACGCTGTTCCAATTGTTCTCGGACTTCGGCAACCTCGCGCTTCGTCCCGAGCGCAGCAGCAGCGCGGACTTCGGCGTCGAGCTGAACGATCGCAACCATGGTCCCTATTTCTCGGCCACCCTGTTCCGCCGCGAAAGCAAGGCGCTGATCGACTTCGTCTCGTGCTTCGGCGAAACCAGCGGCATCTGCGCCGATCGGCCGTTCGGCACCTATGACAATGTCGGGCGCGCCCGCGCGCAAGGGATCGAACTGGAGGCAACGCAGGAGCTCTCGTCGGGTCTGGTGGCGCGCGCCGTCTACAGCTTCGTCGATGCGCGGGATCGCACCCCAGGATCCCCCGGCCGCGGCAACAGACTGGCCCGCCGGCCGCGGCACATGGCTACGCTGGGCGCAGACTGGCGATTGGATCATTCCGGCGCATCGATCGGCGCTGACCTGAGATGGGTTGCGGGGAGCTTCGACGATGCGGCCAATCGCCTGCGTCTTTCGCCTTACGCGGTGCTCGACGTGACAGGCCGATGGCCGATCGGCAACAGGATCGAGCTTTACGGTCGGATCGAGAACCTGTGGAACGAACGCTACCAGACCGCCGCCGGTTACGCGTCTGCGCCGCGCGGGGCGTTCGTCGGGGCGAGATGGCGGCTGTGAGCGCGCACGTGCGGCAAGGCCGAAGACGCATTGGGCTGTTCGGGCGCTGCGTGCCTCCTGCCTGGGCGATGGCGCTCCTCGCAGGCTGCGCGGCGGTTCCGGCGGCTCACAACCCGCAAAGACATCCCACGATCGTCAGCCTCAATCCCTGCACCGACGCGATCCTGGCTGAAGTCACCGCGCCAGGGCAGCTGCTTGCCATCTCGCACTTGAGCCACGATGCCCGCGCGACGTCGATGCCGCTTGCGCAAGCGCGGCAGATCCCGGCAACGGGCGGCACCGTAGAGGAGGTGCTGGCGCTCGACCCCGACGTGGTGGTCGCCAGCAGCTTTAGCGATCCGGCGACAATGAATGCCTTGCGCCGTCTCGGAATAAGGGTCGCGACGGTCGGCATTGCCTCCACCCTCGCCGAGAGCGAAGCGCAGGTTCGCCGATTGGCCGATGTCGCAGGCCAGCCGGCCCTCGGCGAGCGCCTGGTGGCAAAGGTCGACAAGGCGGTGGCTTCATCCCGCCGGAGCGGCCGGCGGGTTACCGCGCTCGTCTGGCAGGAAGGCGGCCTCGTTCCCGGGCCCGACACGCTCGTGTCGCAACTTCTCGCGAACAGCGGCTTCGCCAGCCTGTCGGCGGCGCGGGGACTGAGGCAGGGAGCGTATCTGCCGCTCGAGCGGGTGCTCGCCGATCCGCCGCAGGTCATCATCGCCGCGGGCGAGGAGCGGATGGAGCATCACCCCGCCCTGAGGCACCTCAAGCGGACGCGCTACGCCGCGCTCGAGCCGAACCTCCTCTTTTGCGGCGGGCCGACGATCCCGCGGCTGGCTGCGCGGCTCGCCGAATTGCGGGACGGTGCGTCGTGACGCGTCCCATTCCCCTGTTGCTCCTCGCGCTCGCCGTTGCCCTGCCGCTGTCGCTGCTGGCCGGACGGGTGTGGGTCGATCCGTGGACGACGCCGAACGCGGCCATCATCCTCGGCGAGTTGCGGCTGCCGCGGGCGCTGTTGGCCGTGGTCGTCGGCGGGGGGCTTGGTGCAGCGGGAGCGGCCATGCAGGGCTATTTGCGCAATCCGCTCGCGGATCCCGGCCTGTTCGGCATCGCGCCCGGAGCCGCCCTCGGGGCGGTCCTCAGCCTGTTGCTGGGGCTGCCGGGCGGTTGGCTGCTACCGCTGTTCGCCCTCGCCGGAGCGGCAGGAGCGATGCTGTTGCTGGCGCTCATCGCCGGGCGAGCTGGAGGCATCGCGCTGTTCACGCTTGCCGGCATGATGATCGCCAGCCTCGCGGGTGCGCTGACCAGCCTTGCGATCAGCCTCGCTCCCAACGCCTTCGCGACGAGCGAGATCGTCGTGTGGCTGATGGGCGCCCTGACCGACCGTGGCTGGCCGGATGTGGCGCTCGCCGCGCCGCTCACAGGCGCCGGCATCGCCTTGCTCCGCCTCGGCGGCCGCGGGCTCGATGCGCTGATCCTTGGCGAGGCGGCGGCGCGCTCGCTCGGCGTGGCGCCCGGCCGGCTGCAGGCGCTGCTGGTCGCTGGCATCGGCCTCACCGTCGGCAGCGGCGTTGCGGTTGCGGGCGTCATCGGCTTCGTGGGGTTGATGGTGCCGCACCTCGTGCGCCCGCTGACGGATCGGCGACCCGCCTCGCTGATAATTCCGAGCGCGCTTGCCGGTGCGCTGCTGGTGCTCATCGCCGATTGCCTGTGCCGCCTCCTGCCGCTGGTGACCGAGCTTCGTCTCGGTATTGCGCTAAGCCTCATCGGCGCGCCGTTCTTCCTTCACCTCCTGCTCAAGATGCGGCGGGAGGCCGTGTGATGCTCGAAGCGCGGGGCATTTCGCTCGCCGGCCGTCTCGCGGGCGTAAGCGCCTTGCTCCGGGCCGGCGAGGTTACCGCGATTTGCGGCCCGAACGGAGCAGGCAAGTCAACGCTGCTGCAATGCCTCGCAGGCTTGCTGTTGCCCGAGGGCGGTGCGGCCATGCTCGATGGAGCCAACCTTGCGTCACTTGAGCCCCGCACCAGGGCGAGGGCAATCGGGTACCTGCCGCAGGAGGGCGAGATTGCCTGGGACCTCTCGGTGCAAAACCTCGTCGCGCTGGGGCGGCTGCCATACCGCGATCGGGGAGAGGCACAGGTCAACGCCGCGATCGAGGCGCTCGACCTCGAAACGCTTTCAACTCGGCCGGTCAGCACGCTGTCGGGAGGGGAGAAGGCCCGCGCCTTGCTCGCGCGAGTGCTCGCCGGAGAGCCGCGCTGGCTCCTCGCGGACGAACCGCTCGCCGCGCTTGACCTCGGGCATCAGCTGGACCTTGTCGGCCGCTTGCGCGAGGTCGCCCGCAGCGGCGCCGGCGTTGTTCTGGTGCTGCATGATCTTTCGCTGGCGATGAACCACGCCGATCGCGTGCTCGTGCTCGACAAGGGCGGGCTTGTCGCCGACGCGGCGCCCGAGGTCGCGCTCGACTCGGAACTGATCGAGCAAGTCTGGGGCGTGCCCGCGCGCTGGCTGGGGGAGCGCGGCGCGCGGGCACTTGTCGCCGGTTAGCTGCCGGAGGCGTCCTCGACCAGGCCGCGGTCCTCGAGCAGGGGCTTGGGATCCGGGTCGTGGCCGGTGAAGTTGCGGAACATCACCCCGTAATCCTCGGTCGCGCCCTTGCCCAGCACGGTGTCGCGGAAGTGCTCGCCGTTGGCCCGGGTGAGACCGCCATGCGCCTTGAACCAGTGACGGCTGTCGTGATCGAGCATCTGCGTCCACAGATACGAATAATAGCCGGCCGAATAGCCCGTGGGATCGCCGAAGATGTGGCGGAAGTAGGTGCTGCGGTAACGCGGCGGCACGTGCGCCACGTCGAGGCCGAGCTCGGCGAGCCACTTGGCTTCCTGGGCATCGACATCGGCGGTGGTCCTGATCGAGGCGGCCTGCTGCGGCTTCAGCGCGTGCCACTGCATGTCGAGCAGCGCTGCCTCGACTGTCTCACCGAACTGATAGCCCTGATCGAAGGTCTGCGAGGCGACCAGCTTGTCGATCAGCTTCGGATCGAGGCCGGCGCCGGTCTGGTAATGCTTGGCGTAGTGCGCCAGCACTTGCGGGTCGGAGGCCCACATCTCGTTGACCTGGCTCGGATACTCGACGAAATCGCGAGCGACGTTGGTGCCCGACGTGGTGGTGTACTTCTGGTTGGCGAACAGGCCGTGCAACGCATGGCCGAACTCGTGGAACATCGTCGTGACGTTGTCCCAGGTGATCAGCTGCGGCTCGCCGGCCGGCGCCTTCTGGATGTTGAGCACATTGAAGACCACCGGCTTCTCGCCCCACAGGTGGCTCTGCTCGACGAAGTTCGACATCCACGCTCCGCCCTGCTTGTTCGGCCGCTGGTAGGGATCGAAATAGTAA
>DATJHD010000133.1:0-15264 GCA_035494275.1 Croceibacterium sp. | reverse complement strand
CGAGAGGGCGAGCAAGGGAGGTGAGGCGCATGGACGCTCCTTTCGAGTTGTTCGTTCTCAACCCCAACGGCGAACCAGCGAAGCGGCTCCGGCAACGAGGCCAAGCCGTGGCCGGGTAGCGCCGATCAGAATAACGCACGCTCCACGTCCTGGGGCCCTTCTACGACATGAACGAGGAAATCGCGCTCGAACCCACAGGGCTTGTCGAGGTTTCGTAGCCTTTGGAGTCCGCGATGAGCTTGTGGAGGAAATCCTTCTTCAGTCCCGCCGTGCTCCAGTCACGGCGCGCCGAACGTCCAGCCCTCGGTGGCGGCTATTTGCGCGGTCATTCCGCGCGGACGCCACAGCTCCTTGCGCTCGGCCACGGAACGCAGCCAGGCTGAAGTGAGCAGCGCGTCGGCGCTGTGGTCGTCGATCGCTCCGCAACCGGTCAGGCCGGGGCTTCCGAGCCGTTCGAGCGCGGAGTTCACCTCGACCAGGGTTTTCATTTTGCTGCGCCCGGGTACGCGGCCGCCCGCCATCGCCGCGATGGCGGTATAGATTTCGAGGACGACCGATCCCTCCGGTGGAAGCGGATCGAACGGCCAGAGAGGAACGCGCCCGTTCAACCGGTGCAATACACGCATTCCCGTGAGGCTCGATTTGCCCACCTGCGCCGCGCCGACGAGGTTGAAATTCGAGTAGGGCCTGCAGCCCATCGCCGCCTGCGCCGCTTCGGTCACCCGAAAGCGGCCGCGGCGATGGACTGCCCCCGGGGCGTGGAAATTCACCCCTTCACGCCCGCCATGGCGACGGAAATAGCGGCTCGCCTCGGAGTGATCGACGAAGCTCGTGGCGGCGAGATGCGGATCGTCGCGGCAGATGCGGTCGACGAGCGCCCACAGCGCGTTCGCATCGGGCGGACTCTCCTTCCAGCCCGGAAAGAACGCCCCGCTGTCCGCGAACGGCAGCGAGGCGCCGAGGTCGAGTCCGACGAGCGTGCCCCGCGGCATTTCGTGGAGCAGCCAGTCGAGAACCTCCTCGCGCGACCAACGATGGCCGCGTCGGACGACGCGCGGCGGTCCGCCCATCTCATCGCAGAGGGCCAGAGCCAGGCCGCGATGCCGCTCGCCAGCCGCGCCCGACCAGTCGATGGCAGCGAAGTGCCGAAAGCGCGAGCTCACGTCTTGCGCGGGCGAACCGGCCTCTTTGCCGCGGCCTGTTCGCGGGCTTGCTCAATGACCCTGCGGACGCGTTCGGGGTCGGGGCTGGCATAACGCACCAGGACCGCCGGATAGCCCTCGTAGTGCTTCGACTGCCAGTAGCTCTCGGGCTCGGTTTCCTTGAGCATGTCGACCGTGCCGAGGTCGATGGCGACGGCGAACGAGGTATCCCTTTCGTGACCCGGGAAAAGGAACGATTGGCCGTTCGCGGCAATTCCCGCGACAGGCCAGTTGAACTTGGTCAGCGGTGTCGTGCCCGGGAGCGTCAGCGCGAAAGCGAGCGCCTTGTCGTAGCTGTCGAGTGGCTCAGCCATCGCCGCGCCGTTCCATGCGCAGCTTGTTCCAGTAGGCGATGCGCTCCTTGACCTGCCGCTCGAAGCCGCGCTCGACCGGTTCGTAAAAGGTTTGCGGCTCCATCTCGGCGGGCCAGTAGTCGTCGCCGGAGAAACCCTCCTGCGTGGCGTGATCGTATGTGTAACCCTCGCCGTAGCCGATCTGCTTCATCAATTTCGTCGGCGCGTTGAGGATGTTCGGCGGCGGCATCAAGCTGCCGGTTTCCCTCGCACTGCGCCAGGCGGCCTTCTGTGCCGAATAGGCGGCGTTCGATTTGGGCGCGGTCGCAAGGTACAGGCAGGCCTGCACGATCGCCAGCTCGCCCTCCGGGCTGCCGAGGAAATCGTAGGCTTCCTTGGCGGCAAGGCATTGCACCAGCGCTTGCGGATCGGCGAGGCCGATGTCCTCGCACGCCGCGCGCGTGAGGCGTCGCAGCAGATACAGCGGCTCCTCTCCTGCGACCAACATCCGTGCGAGATAATACAGCGCCGCTTGCGGGTCCGAGCCGCGGATCGACTTATGCAGCGCGGAGATGAGATTGTAATGCCCCTCGCGGTCCTTGTCGTACACGGCGACGCGGCGCTGCAGGAAATGACCGAGTTCGCCAGGGCCAAGCGGCTCTGCGATCTTCGCGGCATAGAGCGTCTCGGCCTGGTTGAGAATGAAGCGCCCGTCGCCGTCCGCGCTGGCGATCAGCGCCTCGCGCGCTGCGGCGGTGAGGGGCAGGGGGCCTTCGAGCGCTTCGGCCCGCTTGAGAAGCTTCTCCAGCGCTTGAGCATCGAGCCGGTGCAGGATCAGGACCTGGGTGCGGCTGAGCAGCGCGGCGTTGAGCTCGAAGCTCGGGTTTTCGGTCGTCGCGCCGACCAGCGTGACCGTGCCACGCTCGACGTACGGCAGGAAGCCATCCTGCTGCGCGCGGTTGAAGCGGTGGATCTCGTCCACGAACAGCAAGGTGCGCTGCCCGGCCTCGCGCGCTTTCTCCGCCTCGGCGAAAGCCTTCTTCAAGTCGGCAACACCGCTGAACACCGCGCTGATGGCGACGAACCGCATGCCGACCGCGTCGGCCAGCAGGCGGGCGATGCTTGTCTTGCCGGTGCCGGGCGGTCCCCACAGGATCATGCTTGAAAGCTTGCCGGCCAGGACCATCCGCCCGATCGCGCCCTCGGGGCCGGTCAGGTGCTCCTGGCCGATCACGTCGTCGAGCGAACCGGGCCGCAGCCGGTCGGCGAGCGGCGCATCCTCGCGGGGCGCGTCGTAGGCGCGCGCAGGCGGCACATCATCGGCAAACAGATCGGCCATCGCCGCGATAGATAGGCCGTGAGACGGACCACGGCGACCCCCTTGCAACCAGCCTGTTCTACGATATATCTTAGAACATCGTAGAAGGAGTTTCGACATGACACATGGATGCGACGAACGCGACATGCGCTGGGCCTGGAAGATGGCCAACAAGTTCGGGCCTGGCGGCGTGTTCGGCCCTTTTGGCCCCTTCGGTCCCTCGGGACCCTTCGGCCCCGGCGGCCCCTTTGGCCCGGGCGGGCCCTTCGGCGGGCGTAGCTGGCGCGGGCCGCGACACGGCCGACGGCGCTTTTTCGATCGCGGCGAGCTGCGCCTCGTGTTGCTCAAGCTGATCGCCGAGCAGCCGCGCCACGGCTATGACGTGATCAAGGCAATCGAGGAGCTGTCCGGCGGGCATTACGCGCCCAGTCCGGGCGTCATCTACCCGGCTCTGGCGATGCTCGCCGACGAAGGCCTGATCGCCGAACAGGACAGCGAGGACCACCGGCGCCAGTTCGCCATCACCCCGGCCGGCGAGGCCGTGCTCGAGCAGGAGGCGGATGCCGCGGCTGAAGCCTACGAACGCCTGACAGAACTCGGCGAACACGCCGAGCGTGGCCGCGAGCCGTCGCTCGAGCGCGCGTCGGCGAACCTGTTCACCGCCGTTGCCCAGCGCATGTCGGCAGGTGACGAGGGCGAGGACGATCTGGCCCATCGCATCGCCGAAATCCTCGACGAGGCGGCACAGCGGATCGAGCGGCTCTAGCTATCTCTTGCCGTCGGCCGATTTGCCACGGCGACGATGCATGGTATTCTCCCTCCCCGGGGTCGCCGGGG
The DNA here is from genome assembly GCA_035494275.1 of Croceibacterium sp. Taxonomy (GTDB): domain Bacteria; phylum Pseudomonadota; class Alphaproteobacteria; order Sphingomonadales; family Sphingomonadaceae; genus Croceibacterium_B. The sequence continues at coordinate 11,614 of DATJHD010000133.1, read as the reverse complement.
AGGGAGGTCTTATGAACGCCACCGTTTCGGAAGGCTCGGTGAGGGCGCCTTGGCACCTTTGGGTCGTCGGCATCCTGTCGCTGTGCTGGAACGCCTTCGGAGCGTACGACTACGTCATGTCGGTGTCGCTCAACGCAGATTATCTCAAGGATTATCCGCCCGAGATGGCGGGCATCATCAAGTCGTTCCCGGTGTGGGCGACCAGCGCCTGGGCGCTCGGTGTGTGGGCATCGCTTGTCGGCGCGGCCTTGCTCGTGATGCGCTCGCGCCATGCTGCGATGGCGTTCCTGATCTCGCTCATCGGCGCCGTGGTGACGTTCGTTTACGACTTCACGCTGAAGTTGCCGCCCGCGCTCGACACCACGGTGAACAAGGTTATTCCGCTCGTCATTGTCATTCTCGTCGTTGCGCAGTGGTATTATGCGCGGCGAATGACCCAGGCGGGCGTGCTACGCTGATACACGGGACCGGTGCGCTTCGATAAGGCGCAGGTAGGTGTCCGCGACGGCGCGATTGATCGTGTCCCACGTATAGGCGCGGCTGCGCTCTTCGCCCGCGCGGCCATGCGCCGCGCGCAGCTGGGGATCTTCGATGTAGGCCGCGAGGGCATCGGCAAATGCGGCGATATCGTCTGGCGGGACCAGGCGGCCGTACCCGCCGTCGGCAACCAGGCAGCTGCTCCCGGTGGCGCGCGCGGCGACCACCGGCACGCCACATGCCATCGCTTCGAGAGTCACGTTGCCGAAAGTCTCGGTCGTGGACGGGTTGAACAGCACGTCCATGGAGGCAACCGCCCGTCCGAGCTCCGATCCCTGCTGGAAACCGGTGAACACGGCTTGTGGCAGACGCTCTTCGAACCGCTCCCGTGCGGGACCGTCGCCGACGACCAGGACCTTATGGGGGACGCCGCGCCGGCGCAGCTCCGCCATGGTTGCACTGAAGGCATCGAGGCCCTTTTCCATGACGAGGCGGCCGAGGAAGCCAATGGCCACGTCGCTGTCGGCGATCCCGAGCGAGCGCCGCCAGGCCGTGTCGCGCCGGCCCGAGTTGAATACATCACGGTCGACGCCCCGCTCCCAGAGGGAGATGTCGTCGTTCATTTTCTGCTCGCGCAGCACATCGACCATGCCGGGCGAAGGGGCCACCAGGGCGTCGCACTGCAGGTAAAGCCGGCGCAGCCAGGCTTCGAGCGGGCCTTCAAGGAAGCCCATGCCGTAGTAGCTGGCATAAGTTTCGAACCGGGTATGCACCGAGGCGAGAACGGGAATGTTGCGTGCGCGCGCCCATCGCACCGCGGCCCGGGCGGCGAAGTCGGGCGCGGAAATATGCACCACGTCTGGTTGGAAGCCTGCAAGATCGCTTCTTGCGCGATGCGACAGCGCAATCGGTATGCGATACTCGGCGCGCGTGGGGAAGGCGATCGACGGCAGCGAGACGAGCGTTCCCTGCGGCTTGAAGGCAGGCCGGTCTGACGTCGCCGAATAGACCCGCACTTGCGCCCCGTTGCGCTGGAGGTATTCGACAAGGCGATTGAGCGCCTTGTTCGCTCCGTCGACGATGATGTTGTAGTTGCCGCTGAACAGCGCGATCCTCATGCCGTCGATGGACCGCCGGGCCGCCTTGGCGGGCTTCGAAGCGTCCTTCCGGGACGACGTGACCACGCGTGACACGACCCTGCGAGCAGATTCGCTGGCGTCCGCGGAAGCGGCGGGAGAGGGCGAATCGTCCGGCATGGGGGCGCCTCCTGCACTTTTCCGGTGCCCGTAGGGAAGGGGATTCTGAAAGCCACGCGTTTACGAAGGCTTGACAGAAGCGTTGTTTAGCTTATTAGCTAAATAGCTATGAACTCAGTGTTCGATGCCCTGTCGCACCCGATCCGCCGCGAGGTGCTCGAGCTCCTCAAGAAGGGCGGGATGACGGCGGGAGAACTGGCAGATCGATTTCCGGTTTCGAAGCCTACCATGTCGGGCCATTTCGCCAAGCTCAAGTCCGCCGGTCTCATTCGCGGCGAGAATCGCGCCGGGCACATCGTCTACACGCTCAACATGTCGACGCTTGAAGAGGCGGTGATGGGTTTCATGGGCCGGATGGGCGTCGGTGCCGGAACCGCCGACGCCGCCGAGGGAGAAATGGCATGAAGGTCATGCGCCTGTTCCTCGCGACCGTGCTCGTCGCGGCAGCGATGGTGGGATTTGCGTTCTATGTTGCGGGCCAGGTGCCTCCCGGCACCGAGCTCGCGACCCACTGGAATGCTGCCGGCGAGGTGGACCGCCACGCTCCGGCCCTGCAGGCATTGCTCTTCCCGCCGGCCGTCGCGGTCATCCTGGGGCTGGTCTTTGCGGCCGTGCCGTTCATCGAGCCGATGCAAGATCGGCTCGAGGGTTCGGCTCCGGTCATGCGAGCGAGCTGGATCGGCCTGTTGCTGTTGATGGTCTTCGTGCAATTGATGGTCGCTGCGCCCGTGCTGGGGTGGAACCTCGGGATCAATCTGCTCCTCGCCGTCCTCGGCGGCGTGCTCGTCGTGATCGGCAACGTGCTGCCCAAGTCCCGGCCCGGCTTCTTCGTTGGAATTCGCACGCCGTGGACGATCACCGACACCGACATCTGGATCGCGACCCACCGCCTCGGCGGCAAGCTGATGATACTCGTCGGGGTCGTATTCGTCGTGCTCGGGCTCCTCCCCATCCCTGCTTCTGCCCGCGTGCCGATCATTGTCGCCGGCGCGCTCGGTTCGGCCCTGATCCCGGCCGCCTACAGCTGGTGGCTGTGGCACAGGAAGCGAACCCACGCTTGAGGCCATTGGCCGACAAGACGAGGCGAACGCGCGACGAGCACTGCCGGGCCGTGGAACGCCAACACCCCGCTGCTCGCTCTTTCGGCAGATCCCACAAGGAGTTTGCCGCATGTCCTGGCTCGACAAGATAGGTTCGACCATTTTCCCGCTCGCATCCGACGAGAAGCGCGCGCAAGCCCGGCGCACGGCCGAAGGGCTCGCCCGCTCCAACCAGTGGCTGGCGCAGATACTCGCCCACCACAAGGCGATCGAGCAGTGCCTCGAGGACGCGTTGAGCGCGACCGACATCGACAGCCGCCGGCACGCGATGAAGGAACTGGCGCGGCTCAACACCGGCCATTCGATCGCCGAGGAGGTGACCGTCTACCCGGCGCTGATCGAAAATAACGGCATGATCGGCGGAAAGGTCCAGGCGATGCTTGCCTACGAAGAGCAGCAGATGACGAAGATCCAGCAGGCCATGCTCGAGACGCTCGACCCGATGAGCGAGGAATGGCGCGCCAAGCTCGAGCACATCAAGAGCGCCGTGCAGCAGCACGTCTACGAGGAAGAGGGAAGCCGTTTCCCCGAACTGGCGGAAGCGCTCTCCCCCGGCGAGTCCGCGCGCCTGTCGCGTCGCTATGCCGAGGAGTTCGAGCGCTATTGCGGCAGCGGAACGAGCGAGGAAGCTCAACCGCCGCTGCAAATGGCCGCGCACGAATCGGACAGGCCGTCCGGCGGCTCGAGCAACCCTTAGGCGATCGCGGCGGGAACCCCGGGGCGGCTGTGACACCTATGCCACAGCCGCGCTCACAGCGGTCCGTAACAATGGAAAGCCCAATTGAGTCAGGCGGTTTGGAGGATTACTAGCCGAGATTGGCAAGAGGTTCTCCGACGCCCTCGGCAAGTGCGCGCGAAGTCGCGGCCGTCGCCGTCGGGAGAGTGGGAGGGATTTCATGAGGTTTGCGGACCCCGGCCGGGCCGGTTTCACTCGCAGTGCGCTTCTGGGCGGCGTGGCAATTTCGGCTATTCTTATTCCTGCCGGCGCATTGGCGCAGGACAATGCGGCGAGGCAGCCGGACAATTCGGTTGCGGCCGCCCAGGCGGCGGCTGAAAACGCGGCTGCCAATCCCGCCGCCAGCCAGGACGACAGCGCCGGCAACACCATCGTCGTGACCGCGACGAAGCGCGAGCAGACGTTGCAGGACGTCCCGGTGGCGGTGACGGTCACGACCGCCGACACCATCGAGCGGGCGCAGATGCGCGACCTCAAGGATCTCCAGGCGGTCGTGCCGTCGCTGCAGGTCGCCCAGCGCCAGAGCCTTGCGAACACCAATTTCTTCATCCGCGGCTTCGGCAACGGCGCCAACAACGCGGGCATCGAGCCCTCGGTCGGCGTGTTCATCGACAACGTCTACCGCTCGCGCACCGCGTCGCAGATCGAAGACCTCCCCGACGTGCAGCGGATCGAAGTCCTGCGCGGGCCACAGTCGACGCTGTTCGGCAAGAACGCTTCGGCCGGCGTGATCAACATCGTCACGAAGAAGCCGTCGTTCGATTTTGGCGGCGAGGGCGATCTCACCTACGGCAATCACGATACATGGGTCGGCAAGGCCTACCTCACGGGGCCGATCAGCAAGGATTTCGCCTTCAGCCTCGCAGGGGGCTTCAACGAGCGCGATGGGTTCTACAAGGACCTCGGCACTGGCCATCGCGAAAACGAGCGCAACCGCTGGTTCGTGCGCGGCCAGCTTTATTACGATTCCGGCAGCAACGTCACCGTTCGCCTGATCGGCGACTATGGACGGATCGACGAGAACTGTTGCGCCGTCGTCAACCTTCACAGCAGCGCGGCGACGGCGGCGCTGATGGCGCTTGGTGGCAAGGTAACCGACCCTGCCGATCCGTTCAGCGGGGTCGTTTACTACAACCGGGACTCGACCAACGATATCCGCAACTACGGCGGCTCCGGCCAGATCGACTGGGATCTCGGTGCGGCGAAGCTGACGTCGATTACCGCTTATCGCAAGACCCGGGCCATTACGAACCAGGACTCAGACTTCACCAGCGCCGACCTGATCGATCCGAACTTCCAGGACCTCAGGATCGGCACGTTCACCCAGGAATTTCGCCTGACCGGCGAGATCGCCGACCGGGTGAACTGGTTGCTCGGCGGGTTCTACATCAACGAGAACATCGATCAGGACAACACGCTGCATTACGCGACGCAGTTTCGTCCTTATGCGAACCTTCTGATCCAGGGCGCGACAGGCGGCGCGCTGAGCGTGCCCGCGCTCGAACAGACCTTTGGCGCGCTCGAAGGCAACCCCGCCAAGTACATCGGCCAGTTCTTCGCCACCGGGCAGGGCTTCAGCGAGCATTACAGACTGCGCGGCGAGGCGACATCGCTGTTCGGACAGTTCGACACGCAGCTCACTCACGGCCTCACGCTGACGCTCGGCGGCAACTGGACCAACGATCACAAGCGTTTTGTCACCAATGTCACGTCGACCGACGTGTTCTCGAACATCAATTTCGATGCGCCGCAATACGCGCCCTTCCGGCAGCAGCTTCTGCTCGCCGGCGGCCTGCAGCAGGCCGGCGTCGATCCGACGAACCCGGCTGCCGTGTTCGCGTTCGCCACCAATCCGCTGACCGCGCCGATCTACAACGGCGTTGTCGCCTACTCGGCGGCTCACGCGAACGATCCTGCCGTCAATCCGCTGGCGGCCTTGCGGGTGCTGCAGTTCCTGCCGCCGTTCCAGAACGTGCCCAACGCGGTCGAGCCGGGTCGGACGCACGACAGCAAGTTCACCTACACCATTCGCCTCGCTTACGACCTCGACAAGCGCTTCAACATCTATGCGAGCTACGCGACCGGCTTCAAGGCGAGCTCGATCAACCTGTCACGCGACAGCCGGCCCACGATGGCCGATTGGCTGGCGCTCGAACAGCAGGGGCTCGCGGTCAACAACCTGACCTTCGGCAGCCGTTTTGCGGGTCCCGAGAACGCGCGGGTGATCGAAGGCGGCGTGAAGGCAAACCTGGGCTGGCTGTCGGCCAACCTCGCGGTCTTCGACGAGACCATCAAGGGCTTCCAGTCGAACATCTTCACCGGGGTCGGTTTCGCGCTGCTCAATGCCGGAAAGGAAAGCACCCGCGGCGTCGAGTTCGAAAGCGTGGCCAAGGCCTACGGCTTCACGTTGAATTTCGGTGTCACCTACCTCGATCCGAAATACGACGATTTCGCCGTGTCCTCGGTGGGCAATCTTACCGGCACCAAGCCGGCGGGAATCCCGACCTGGACCATTCTGCTTGGCGCCCAGTACGAAGCCAAGCTCGGCCGCGGCTATCTGGTCCCGCGGGTCTCGTACCTGCATCAATCGGACGTGCAGCTGGTCGACGGCTTGCCGGGATACCTGGTACGGGGCCCCAACGGCGAGATCATCGATGCGAGCCAGGCCATCGCCGCCTCGCTCCCGTTCCACAGCGACGTCAACGACCTCTCCGCCTCGCTAGGCTACGAAATGGACAACGGCCTCACCATCGAGGTGTGGTCGCACAACCTGCTGAACGATCGCAGGATCGAGCAGATTTTCGATTCCGTCGCCCAACCGCTGGGTATCTCGGGCTATCCGAACGATCCGCGTACATACGGGGTGACCGTGCGCTTCAAGTGGTAAAAGCAACGGCTTAGCCATTGCATTGCCGGTATTTCTGTGGTCCTCTGCCCGTCGGGTAAAAGGGGGAGAACCATCATGGAATGGATGCTCTTGCCGCTGAAGCGCTATGCCGATTTCAGCGGCCGTTCGCGGCGCATGGAATACTGGATGTACATGCTGCTGCAGCTGATCGTGATCGGCGTGCTCTATGCGCTTGTCCTCAGTGGCGGGGGACTGTCGGCCATCATGGCCGGCGCCGCCGCCAACCAGGGGCTCGACCAGCCGGACCTGGGCCAGGTCTCCATCGGGCCGATGTTTTGGGTGGGGAGCTTGCTGCTGCTCGTCTGGGGGCTGGGAACGCTCATCCCCTCGATCGCGGTGACCGTGCGGCGCTTGCACGACCGCAATCTGTCGGGGTGGTGGATATTGGGCTTCGCCGTCATTGCGTTCGTGCTGATGCTGATCCCGTTGATCGGGCCGTTGCTCGTGCTGGCCGGCGAAATCGCCTACATCGTGATCCTGGCGCTGCCCGGCACGTCCGGTCCGAACAAGTATGGTGAAGATCCGCTGGTCAGCATCGATCCGGAAGTCTTTGCCTGAGGGTTAGAGCCGCTCCACCTGGCCGTCGCTGACGCGCCAGGTGGCGGCCTGGCCGAGGATCGCGCCGAACGGCGCCCGTTCGGTGCCGGTCAGCCAGACTTGCGCCCTCCCGGCATTTAGCCGCTCGAACAGCGCTTCGCGGCGCACCGGGTCGAGATGGGCGGCCACCTCATCGAGCAGCAGCACGCCGGGGCGCCCCGCGGCCGCGAGGGCCGCGTGGGCGAGGGTGAGGGCAATCAGCATCGCCTTCTGCTCCCCGGTCGAGCAACTCGCCGCCGGCGCGTCCTTGCCCGCCATCACGACTTCGAGATCGTCGCGATGCGGGCCGACCATCGCGCGGCCGGCCGCGCGATCGCGGGTCCGATGACGGGAGAACTCCCGACGCAGCCCATCGCGATCGCGCGGGCCGGTGTACGCGAGCGCCAGCGTGGGGCGCGCGAACGGCGCTTCGGGCAGGGCCGCCAGCTCCATCGTGAGGCGTTCCACGAGCCGTGCCCTTCCACTGGCGACAACGGCCCCTTCATCGGCGAGGTGGGCCTCGATCGAATCGAGCCATTGCGAATCCGGCTCGGCTTCAGCCGCAAGCAGTCGATTGCGCTCGCGGAGCGCCGCTTCGTAGCGAGTGGCATGCCGGGCATGCGACGGCTCAAGCGCCAGGGCGAGGCGGTCCATGTATCGCCGCCGATCGCCGGCGCTGCCGGTGAACAGGCCGTCCATCGCCGGGGTCAGCCACCCGACAGCGAGCCATTCGCCGAGACCGACGGCGCTCGATGCAGCCCCGTTGACCTGGACGATCCGGCGCCGAGGCTTGTCGGCCACCGTTCCGGTGCCGAGCATGACGGGCTCGCCGCCCTCGGCGCTCACCAGGGCCGCGCTTACCGCGAAAGTTCCGGGGCCACCGCTGCCCGCCATGTCCGTCAGCGCCGCGCGCCTCAGGCCGCGGCCAGGCGCCAACAGCGACAAAGCTTCGAGGACGTTGGTCTTGCCCGCGCCATTCTCGCCAACGAGCAAGTTGAGGTGCGCAGCTCCGTCAAGACGGCTCGCTGCATGGTTGCGGAAGTGGCTGAGAGTGATGCGGTCGAGCGTCATCGGGCGAGCAGAGCAGTTACGGCACGCCGCGACGCAGTTCTATCGAAAACCTTCTCGCCGATAGTTGGGAAAAAGTCCCAACATCGGGCAACGGGCTTCACCGGTCTCGCGCCGTTCGCGATGAAAAAACCGCGGAATTCCGCCATTTTCCTGATTTGGCACGGTCCCTGCACAGACTGGTTCATCCGGCGGAAGGGCCGCTGGGAGACTAGACAGGGATTGATAAGATGACGACCATTTCTCTTTCGCAGCGTATTTGCTCTGCTTTCGCCGCGTTCGGCATGACCAGCTTCATGCTTTTCGCCTACTTCCACGTTCCGGCGACCCACGTCGTTCAGGGGATCGTCGCGTGAGCACGCTGCGGGACCGCAACTTCGGCGGCTCGACCAGCGAGTTCCGCCTCGACAAAGTCAACGGCAAGGTCATGGGTGTGTGCGCCGGCCTCGCCAACCGGTTCGGCGGCGACCCGCTCGCCTGGCGCCTCGCCTTTGTGCTCGGCACGGTGTGCGGCTTCGGCAGCCTGATCATCGTCTACATCGCGATCGGCCTGCTGGCAGACTGAAAGGTCTGTCAGCGGCCCTTCGCCCTCGCGATCCGGGCGAATGGCGAGAAGTCTGTACCGGTGTCGAATACCTCGACCCCCTCGCGCCGTTTGAGCCAGCCGACCACGGCATAGGTGACCGGGGTGAGCACTATTTCCCACAGCGTCTTCACTACCCATTGCGTGATCGCGAGGGCGATTACGGCATGCGTGGTCCAGCCCGGCACGCCGAGAAATGCAAGCGGGTAAAACAGGGCGGAATCCACGCCTTCACCCAAGATCGTCGAGCCTATGGTGCGGGTCCACAGGTACTTCGCGCCCGTGACGATCTTCATCTTCGCCAGCACGAAGCTGTTCACGAATTCACCGCACCAGAAGGCGATCAGCGAGGCGACGACGATCCGCGGCGTTTGCCCGAGCAGGGCCATGTAGGCCGCCTGGTTGGGCGCTGTAACGTGCTTGCCGTTCACGATGTAATCGCCCGAGGCGAGAGCCCAGTCCGGCGCGGACGGTATGTTCACGACCACCCAGCTCATGAACACCATGAACATCAGCGCCACGAAGCCGGCCCAGATGCAGCGCCGCGCGTGGGCGTAGCCGTAGACCTCGGTGAGCACGTCCCCGAGGACGTAGTCGATCGGGAAGAACAGCACACCGGCGCCGAAGGTGATCGTGCCGAGCAGCGGCAAGTCCAACTGCGCCTGCTTGGCCGCGCCGATCACATTGGACAGGAGCAGGATGGTGACGAAGGCCGCCATCATGAAATCGAAGTAGCGGAACGAGCGCCGCGCGCCGGCTTGTCCCTCGATCTTGGTGAGTTGCCCCGTCACGACGCGCACGACTAACGCGATTTGCCGTCACCGCAAAGCGCGCTATTGCCCGTTTCCACGCGCCCGTAGTTCAACTGGATAGAGCACGAGCCTTCTAAGCTTGGAGTTGCAGGTTCGAGTCCTGCCGGGCGCGCCATATTATCAGTGGTTTATATGTGCGATTTGGATGATGCGGCGGACTTCACCAGTCTTCTGCCGGAGCGCATTCGTTCCAATCCAGTCCGCCTAAGGCTGGCGCGAGAAAGACGCGAAGAACGTCGGGCTAACCTGGCAGAAAAGCCGGCATAGAGGCGCGGAGACTAGCTGATGGTCAACCATCACGAGCGGGTCGAAATTCCAGTGCAGCAAACTGCGGCAGTGAAAATCTGGCAATTGGCGAAGCGAGGCGAAACCAGGCGCGGCCATGGAGACTGACGAGCGCTGGGATGCTAAAGTCGTTAGCCGCGTTGAGCGGATTTCAGCGTCCATCAGGAGCTGGTCGGTGTAGTCGTGCAGGTCATCGGGACACTCCGCCCAGCAGCGAGGCTTACGGCGGCGGAGCGTGGGGCGAAGCGCAGATAGGGGGCACCGCGGCGGCCGTCATGATTCGCCCCACGGATCGACGACTGTGATCCCACACTCGACGAAGTCGCGAACATTGCGGGTCGCCAGCCGCGCACCACGAGAGCGCACGATCGCCGCAATCTGCGCGTCAATTTGGCTGATCGGCTTGCCACCCTGCCTTCGCCCGGCGGCAATCTCGGGGTAGGCAAGAGCCGCGTCGGTATCGAACGGCAGCACGCGGCCGGCCAGATCGACCTCGAACATCGGACGCGCAGCCGCCTGCAGGTCATCGCGGCGGCGTCCCTCAGGAAGCAGCGCTAGACCATAGAAGATTTCCGCCTGCGTGAGCGTCGTCGTGAACACGCCTGCCATCGGCTGCTCGGCGATCCATGCCATGACCCTTGGGTCAGGCTCGCGCCGCATCAATTCGGAAATGACGTTGGTGTCGAGGACGATCATTCGCCGACATCCACCGCCCGGATCGGCTCGCGGGGCAGGTCAGGCAAATCGACTCCGCCCAGTGCGCCGAAGCGTTCATGGATGGCTTGGCCCAGATTGCGAGGCCGGGGGATTTCGGTCGAGAGCGCCGAGCGCAGGATGTCGCGGGCCTCGTCTTCCATGGACCGGCCGTGCATCGCAGCACGAAGGCGCAGGCGACTTTTGATTGCATCGTCGATGTTTCGGATTGTCATGACCGCCATGCGAAACTCCATAAGTCATTGACTGCATATTAGTCGATGAGGTGGAAGGAAGCAAGTGAAGGTTAGCGCCTCCCTGTGGGACCGCCGCTCGATCTCCGCTGCGCGCCGACCGAGCCCCTGACGGGTCTCGTCCCTCCCGGGTGGCGATCAGCGTGGCGGGATGGTGCTGGCGCGCCGATGGGCCAATCCGTCTTGCGGATTGCGGTCCTCCGGGTTGCGGAGATCGGGCCAGGGCTGCGCCGCTCCGATCGCGCTGCTTGTAGCTCTCCCCGTCGGTGGGGTGGGCGACGCTTCCCTTTAGACCAAGGGCACGAAAGTCTGGCGCCGCCCGCACGGCGGCGGCCGTCATGCTTCGCCCTTGAGGCGCGCGGTCTCGGCTTTCGTGCTTTCCGGCCCGGTATTGCGCCTCACCAGTCCGCTGACGAAGCCCGGACCTTTCTGGTACGGCTCGGGATCGCCCTCGCGCAGCTTGAGGCCGAACAGCGGCGACATGCCTGCGCAGCGGCCGAGGCCGCCGTAGAGATCGAAGCCGCGGTCGATCCAGCGGCGTAAGGGATCGTCCTCGACGAGCGGCGGAATGTCCGCGACCGAGGCGCAGAACAGGAACACCGACAGCAAGCGGTAGTCGGCGTAGTTGGGGTTTTCGCCGCCGATCCACGGGTGCTCGGCGAACGTCTGCCGCAGCAGCTCGAGGTTGGGCGATACTTGCGGCAGCCTGGCCTCGCGGCCGACGATCACGTCCTCCATCTTCGCGCCGAACATGCGCTCGCGGCTTGCGGTGACGTAAGCGTGGTCGTGCGGCAGCGAACGGTCGCGATAGGACTTGATGTAGCAGGTCATCCACGGCCCGATCGCCGTCTGCCACAGCCAGCGCT
>DATJHD010000132.1:0-5343 GCA_035494275.1 Croceibacterium sp. | reverse complement strand
CTGAGCCGGAAGGTGCCGGTGCTGTGCAAGGTCGCGCCGGCCAAGGCCGACGTCCACATGGAGGACGTCCACCGCGCGGGGGGCATCATGGCGATCCTCGGCGAGCTCGATCGCGCCGGGCTGCTCAAGACGGCGCTGCCGACGGTGCACAGCCCGACGCTGGCCGATGCGCTCGACGACTGGGACGTCGGCCGCACGCGCAACAACAAGGTCCACGAATTCTACGCCGCCGCGCCGGGCGGGGTGCCGACGCAGGTCGCGTTCAGCCAGGCGCGGCGCTGGGACGCGCTCGACCTCGACCGCGAGGCCGGCGTGATCCGTTGCGCCGAGCATGCCTTCAGCCGCGACGGCGGGCTGGCGGTGCTCAAGGGCAACATCGCGCTCGACGGGTGCATCGTGAAGACCGCCGGCGTCGATGATTCGATCCTCACATTCTCGGGCCCGGCGAAGGTGTACGAAAGCCAGGACGCGGCGGTCGCCGGCATTCTCGGCGGGCAGGTGGCCGAGGGCGACGTGGTCGTGATCCGCTACGAAGGGCCGCGCGGCGGGCCGGGCATGCAGGAAATGCTCTATCCGACGAGCTACCTCAAATCGAAAGGCCTCGGGAAGGCGTGCGCGCTGATCACCGACGGGCGCTTCTCCGGCGGCACCTCGGGCCTGTCCATCGGCCACGTCTCGCCCGAGGCGGCCGAAGGCGGGGCGATCGGCCTGGTCGAGGACGGCGACCTCATCGAGATCGACATCCCGAGCCGCACGATCAACCTCGCCGTCCCCGACGAGGAGTTGGCGCGGCGGCGTGAGGCCAAGGGCCCCGGCGAGTGGAAGCCGGCCGAGCCGCGTCCGCGCAAGGTCTCGGCGGCGCTGCAGGCCTATGCGGCGATGACCACCAGCGCCGCGCGCGGCGCGGTGCGCGACGTCAGCCAGATCCAGGGTCGCCGCTGATGCGTTTCGCGGCGGGGCTTGCCCTGCTGCTCGCGGCGTGCTCGCCGAGCGCCTCGACCGCGCCGCAGCAGGGCGACCTCGTCGCTTGCGCGCTCGGCGGGGCGACCCGGCTCAGCCGCGACTGCTCGGTCGAGCGCAGCGAGCAGAACGGCGACCGCGTGCTCGTCGTGCACCATCCCGACGGCGGCTTCCGCCGCTTCACGCTGCTCGACGGCGGCAGGAGCGTGGGCGCGGCCGACGGCGCGCAGGCGCTGGCCGTGGCCGGCAACGGTGAGTGGGTCGACGTGGCGGTCGATAACGACCGCTACCGCTTTCCGGCCAAGATGCTGAGCGATGCGGCCCGTCGCTGAACAGGTCCTCACCGTCGCGCAGATGCGCGCGGCCGAGGAGGCGCTGATCGCCGGCGGCGAGACCGTCGGCAGCCTGATGCAGACCGCCGGCAAGGGCGCGGCCGAATGGGCCTGGCGCGTCGCCGCGGGGCGGCCGGTGACGGTCCTGTGCGGCCCGGGAAACAACGGCGGCGACGGTTACGTGATCGCCGAGACCCTTCGCCGCAAGGGGCTTTCCGTGACCGTCATCGCGCCTCACGAGCCGAAGACCGATGCGGCGCAGCACGCGCGCGCGCTGTATGGCGGAACGATCGGCGACGCGGGCCATGGCGGCGTTTTCGTCGATTGCCTGTTCGGCAGCGGCCTCACCCGACCGCTCGGCGCCGAGATCGCCGGGCTGCTTCGCGAGCTGGCGCGGCATCACCATTACCGCATCGCCGTTGACCTGCCGAGCGGCGTCGAAAGCGACAGCGGTTCGATGCTCGACGACGCCTTGCCGCACTATCACCTCACCGTCGCGCTCGGCGCGTGGAAGTTCGCGCACTGGCTGATGCCGGCGATGGCGCGGATGGGCGAGCGGCGCCTCGTGTCGATCGGCGTCGAAGCGGTCGCGGACGCGGCGACGGTGCTGCCAAGGCCGCATTTTTCGGCACCGGCCGCCGATGCGCACAAGTACACCCGCGGGCTGGTGCTGGTGGTCGGCGGCGGCATGGTCGGCGCCTCGATGCTGGCGTGCGAAGCGGCGATCCGCGCGGGCGCCGGGGCGGTGCGGCTGACCTCGACCCACCCGCACCCGAAAGTGCCGGCGGACGTGGTGCTGAAGGACCAGCCGCTGGAGGATCTTCTCGCCGAGAAGCGCACCGACGCGGTGCTGGTGGGACCCGGCCTCGGCCTCGATGACGAGGCGCGAAGCCGCCTCGTCGCCGTGCTCGGGGCCGACCTGCCGACCGTCGCCGACGCCGATGCGCTGACGCTCCTTCGTCCGGAAATGCTGGCAGGCCGGAAAACCGCGCTGATCGTCACGCCCCATGCGGGCGAAATGGCGCGCCTCGCCCAGGCTTTCGCCATCGGCGGCGAGGGCAAGGTCGAAGAGGCGAGGGCGCTTGCGCAATCGATGAGCGCGGTGGTCGTCTCGAAAGGCCCCGACACCATCGTTGCCGCACCCGATGGGCGCCTCGTGCTCGCCCCCTCGCCGACGAGCTGGCTGGCGGTCGCCGGCACCGGTGACGTCCTCGCCGGCGCTATGGCAAGCCGGCTCGCCGCAACCCGTGATCCGTTCGTGGCCGCCTGCGAAGCCGCGTGGCTGCACGGCGAGGCGGCGCGCCAGGCGGGGCCGGCGTTCCTCGCTTCGGACCTCGCCAAACGCATTTCCGGCGCCTACGTCGCCGCGCTGTGAGCGAACCGGAAACGATCGTCCGCGTCGCCGCGAAAGGCGACGGCGTCACCGCGTCGGGCCGCCATGTGGCGCTGGCGGCGCCGGGCGACGTCGTCGAGGCGAGTGGCGCGCTGGTGGCGGGACCGCACCACGCAAAGCCTCCCTGCCGCCATTTCGGGACCTGCGGCGGCTGCCAGCTGCAGCACCTCGACGACGAAGCGCTGGCGGGGTTCGTGCGCGACCGCGTGGTTCATGCCGCCGAGGCGCAAGGACTGCACCCGGCGCACATAGCGGCCGTGCACCTGTCGCCGCCGAGCGCTCGCCGGCGCGCGAGCCTCCACGCCGTGAACGGCGGTGGGCGGCCGCTGATCGGCTTCCGCGAGGGGCAGTCGCATCAGGTGGTGGACATGCGCGAATGCCATGTCCTGGCGCCGGAGCTCTTCGCCCTCGTCGATCCGCTGCGCACGCTATTGGCCGGGCGGCGCGGGAAGTATGCCCTGGCGATCGAGCTCACGCTCGTCGACCAGGGCGTCGACTGCGCGATCGGCGGGCTCGCGCTCGACGGCCTCGAGCAGACCGAGGCGCTGCTCGATTTCTGCCGCGACCAGGGCCTCGCGCGCCTGCTGCTCGACCAGGGCTTCGGCCCCGAAGCGTTGTGGCAGCCCGAGCCCGTCTCCGTCTCGCTTTCAGGCGTGCCGGTCGCGTACCCGGCGGGCGCCTTCCTCCAGGCGACACGCGACGGCGAGGCGGCGCTCGTGTGCGCCGCGGCCGATTGGCTCGCCGGCGCCGGGCGGACCGCCGACCTTTTTGCCGGCCTCGGCACGTTCGCCTTCGCGCTCGCTGCCAGCCGACCGGTGCTCGCCGCCGAAGCGGCACGCGATGCGCACCTTTCCTGCAAGGCGGCGGCCGCGCGCGCTCGCCTGCCGGTCGAGGCGGTTCACCGGGATCTGTTCCGCAATCCGCTGCGGTCCGAGGAACTGGCGAGTTTCGATGCCGTGGTGCTCGATCCGCCGCGGGCCGGCGCGCGCGAGCAGGCGGGGCAGATCGCCCTCAGCGGAGTGCCGAAAGTCGTCTACATCAGCTGCAATCCGTCGAGCTGGGCGCGCGATGGGGCGGTGCTGAAGGACGCAGGCTACCGCCTCGCCGAGCTGCGCCCGGTGGGGCAGTTCCGCTGGTCGACCCATGTCGAGCTCGCCAGCCTATTCGTCCGCTAGCGCCGCGAGGATCTGCGCGACCAGCCACTCGCTCGACGCATCGTCGGAGTAGGCGTGATCGGCGCCCGGGCAGCGATGGACCCGTGTATCCCGCGCATCCCAGGCCGCGAGGAACGCCTGGCCTGTGCGGTCGCGCTCGGCGACGAGGATCCGCACCGGTCCGTCGAACCGCCCCAGGGCGTCGCGCATCGCGGCCGCGAGGCCGGTGGCCTGCGGTTTCGCGAGCGCGCCGGCGAGCCCGCGTGCGAGCTTGGCGAAGCTGACCTTGCCGGTCATGAGCCGCAGAACCTCGCGCGGGCTCTTGAGCTTTTCCGCGTAGCGCGCCCGGATCGCCGCGGGCGGCGGGGGCGCGGCGGCGTTCTCGTCCTCGTAGGTCCACGGGTTGGAGAGGATCAGCCCGTCGAAGCCCTCTCCGCCCGCGAGCATCAGCGCGCTCGCGGCATCGCAATTGCCGAACGCGACCACCCGCTTGAGCGCCGGGCATTCGCGGCGAAAGGAGGCGTGGGCGGCGGCGATGTCTTCGGCTTCGTTGCGGAAGCCCATGTTGACGCCCTCGCTGTCGCCGACGCCGCGGCGATCGAACCGCAGCACCGGGTGGCCGGCCGACGCGATGCGAGCGGCGAGCCGGGCATGGGACGAGAACGGGCCGGCGCGGGTCTCGTTGCCGCCGCCGACGATGAGGAGGCCGGCGCTGTCCGCCCCTTCGTCGAGCGTCGCCGCAAGCCTGTTTCCTTCGCAGTCGAACGCGAAGTGACGGCGCGTCATGCGAGCAATTCCATCGCCAGGATCGCCGCGAGCGCGTCGGCCTGCCTGGGATCGTGTCCGGGTTCGGCGCGCAGCCACAGGCCGGGGCCCCCGACATCGCCCTGGGCAATGTCGCGCTGATTGGCGCTCGCCGGCAGCTCCGCCTCGGACAGGCCGCCGATCATGCCCGCCCCGAGGCGATATCCGGCGAGCTCGAGCCCGTCGCGGCGGCCTGCGCCGAGCAGGACTTCGCGATCTTCGTCGCGGCCCGCTTCGCGCGCCGACAGGATGCGGGCGCGCAGCAGTGCCCTCAGCTGGGAATGGCCGGCGAGCGGCGCGTAGCGCCAGCCCGGCAGCGCGTCGGGCGCGATAATCGCGGCCGCGCGAATCGCCAGCACATGGGTTGTCGAAAAGAACCAGGCCGCCTCGGCCGCCTCGGCTCGCCAGGATTCGAGCGTCTGCTGCTCGAGTGGCGCAAGGCTTTCGTTGCAGCCCGGCAGGTCGGGCAGGAAGCTGTCGACGCCCGCGCCGTCGAGCCGGCGCATCACCTCGACCGTGAAATGACGCAGCTTGTTGCCCTCGTCGAACCAGGCGGGGAGCACCAGCACGCGTTTCGGCCGGGTCCTGTCGAAGGCGAGGGCATATTCCTCGCCACCGGGGCAGGGCCAGGCAGCGATCATCGATGCCCGTCAGCGGCCGCGCTTGGCCCGCACGAAGGCCAGCAGCGCGCCGTAGGTCT
>DATJHD010000131.1:0-4838 GCA_035494275.1 Croceibacterium sp. | reverse complement strand
ACCCATGTCGACCATATTGCCCAAAGGTTCGACGAAGTGGTGCTGCCGTTCTTCGCCCAGCACCTGCAGATGAAGTGAGCGCGCCGGTCCTCGCCTCGAAGCTCGACCTGGAGAGCCCCGAGGCGAAGGCCCGGGCGGCGCGCAATCGCGCGCTGGCTGAGGAATTGCGCGCCAAGGTCGCGGCGGCCGCACTCGGCGGGCCGGAAAAGAGCCGCCAGCGGCACACCGAACGCGGCAAGCTGCTGCCGCGCGAAAGGGTCGAGCGGTTGCTTGATCCGGGCTCGCCGTTTCTCGAGATCGGGCAGCTCGCCGCCAGCGGCGTTTATGACGACGACATTCCGGGCGCGGGGATGATTGCCGGGATCGGCCGCGTTTCCGGCCGCCAATGCATGCTCGTCGCCAATGATGCGACGGTGAAGGGCGGCACCTACTACCCGCTGACGGTCAAGAAGCATCTCAGGGCGCAGGAAATCGCGCAGCAGAACCGGCTGCCGTGCCTCTACCTCGTCGACAGCGGCGGGGCCAACCTGCCGCACCAGGCCGAGGTGTTCCCCGACCGCGAGCATTTCGGCCGCATCTTCTACAACCAGGCGCAGATGAGCAGCTTGCGCATCCCGCAGATCGCCTGCGTCATGGGCAGCTGCACCGCTGGCGGCGCCTATGTCCCGGCGATGAGCGACGAGAGCGTGATCGTGCGCGGGCAGGGCACGATCTTCCTCGCCGGCCCGCCGCTGGTGAAGGCCGCAACGGGCGAGGAAATCAGCGCCGAGGACCTGGGCGGCGGCGACCTGCATGCGCGCAAGTCGGGCGTGGTCGACCACCTCGCCGAGAACGACGAGCACGCGCTGACCATCCTGCGCGACATCGTCAGTCATCTCGGCGCGGGTGATGGTGCGAAACTCGACCTGAAGGAGCCGCGCCCGCCGAAGTTCGCGGCAGAGGAGCTTTACTCCATCGTGCCGGAGGATGTCCGCGCGCCCTACGATGTCCACGAAGTCATCGCCCGCCTCGTCGACGCCAGCGAGTTCCACGAGTTCAAGGCGCTCTACGGCAGCACGCTGGTGTGCGGCTTCGCGCATATCTGGGGCACGCCGGTGGCGATGCTCGCCAACAACGGCGTCCTGTTCTCGGAGAGCGCGCTCAAGGGTGCGCATTTCATCGAGGTCGCCTGCCAGCGCGGCATCCCGCTGCTGTTCCTGCAGAACATCTCCGGCTTCATGGTCGGCGGCAAGTACGAGGCCGAGGGCATCGCCAAGCACGGCGCCAAGCTCGTCACGGCGGTCGCCACCGCGCAAGTGCCGAAGCTCACCGTGGTCATCGGCGGCAGCTTCGGCGCCGGCAACTACGGCATGTGCGGCCGCGCCTATTCCCCGCGCTTCCTGTTCACCTGGCCCAACGCCCGCATCAGCGTCATGGGCGGCGAGCAGGCCGCAAGCGTGCTGGCGACCGTTCACCGTGACGCCGACCGCTGGACGCCCGAGCAGGCCGAAGCCTTCAAGGCCCCGATCCGCGAGACCTACGAGCGCGAAGGAAGCCCCTACTACGCCACCGCCCGCCTGTGGGACGACGGCGTGATCGACCCGGTGCAGACGCGCGATGTGCTCGGGCTGGCGCTGGGGGTGTGCCTGGAGGCGCCGATTCCGAAGCAGGTGCGGTTCGGGGTTTTTCGGATGTGACTGTCGCGCCCTTTCGCCTCATCTTCGGTCCAGGACCGGTTTGTCGATGACGATGACCTTTGCCGGGCCCTGTCCTGACGAAGCACAAGACCCGTTTCTGTGCCGATAGATTCGCTAGGGGAGGATTTGGGCGCTTCGCTTGATCGCCCGCCGTGCGCGCCTTAGCTATCGCCAAAAGCGAATCCCCCAGAGGCAGAATGACCACTCACACCACCCGCATGCTCATCATCGGCTCCGGCCCGGCCGGGCTCAGCGCGGCGATCTATGGCGCGCGGGCGGGGATGGAGCCGATCGTGGTGCAGGGGTTGCAGCCGGGGGGGCAGCTGACGATCACCACCGACGTCGAGAACTATCCCGGCTTCCGCGACGTGATCCAGGGCCCGTGGCTGATGCAGGAGATGGAGGCGCAGGCGGTCCACGTCGGGACGCGGATGATGTGGGACACCATCGTCGAGGTCGACATTGCCGGCGGCTCGCCGTTCCGCGCCAGGGGCGACAGCGGCGACGAGTACGTCGGCGACGTGCTGGTGATCGCCACCGGGGCGCAGGCGAAGTGGCTCGGGGTGCCGGGCGAGGAGCGGCTTTCGGGCAAGGGGGTTTCCGCCTGCGCGACGTGCGACGGGTTCTTCTACCGCGGCAAGAAGGTCGCGGTGATCGGGGGCGGGAACACCGCGGTCGAGGAAGCGCTTTACCTCACCAACCATTCCGACGACGTGACCCTGATCCACCGCCGCGACGAGCTGCGCGCGGAGAAGATCCTGCAGGACCGGCTGTTCGCCCATCCCAAGATCAGCGTGATCTGGAACAAGCGGGTCGAGGAATTCCTGGGCGATCCGCTCGATGGCGGGCTCACCGGGCTGAGGCTGGTCGACAGCCATACCGGCGCCGAAAGCACGTTCGACTGCGAAGGCGCGTTTGTCGCCATCGGCCATGCGCCGGCGACCGAGCTGTTCAAGGGCAAGCTCGAGATGGACGAGAACGGCTACCTGATCGTCGAGCCCGGCACGCCCAAGACCAGCGTCCCCGGCGTGTTCGCCTGCGGCGACGTGTCGGACCACATCTATCGCCAGGCGGTCACCGCCGCCGGCACCGGCTGCATGGCCGCGCTCGACGCCGAGCGCTTCCTGGCGACGCTGGAGTTCATCAAGCACGAGGCCCAGGCCGCCGAGTAAGCGCTTGCCAAGCGCTCGCTAATACCCGACGCTGACCGGCAGATGCGGCACAACCGCACGTCGGGGAGAAATGCGGATGGCGAGCGAGGCGATCGGTCCGGAATCTGTCGAGGCGCCGCCGCCGACCACCACCGCGGAGCCGTTCCCGGCCAGGGCCGCCGCCTGGTACGCGGTGTGGATGATCGCGCTGGCGAACGCGCTCGACGCGGTCGACCGCGGTGGCATCTCGCTGCTGATAGAGCCGATCAAGCGCGATCTCCATTTGACCGACACCGAAGTCAGCCTGCTGACCGGCTTCTCCTTTTCGCTGTTCTACGGCCTCATCGGCTTGCCGCTCTCTCGCCTAGCCGACACCTCGAACCGCAAGCGCATCATTGGCGGCGTGATGGTGATCTGGAGCCTGGCGACCAGCGCCATCGCCTTCGTGCAGGGCTTCTGGTCGCTGTTTGCGATGCGCGGCATCACCGGCTCGGCCGTTTCGCTCAAGGGGCCGAATGGGCTGTCGATGATTTCCGACCAGGTGCCGCGCCAGAAACTGCCCACGGCAATGGCGATCTACAACGGCGGCGTGGCGATCGGCGGGGGTTTCACCAGCATCATAGTCGGTGTGCTGATCGGCTGGCTCGGCGGCAAGGTGTTCACCGTCCTCGGCGTGGCCATCCACGATTGGCAGATGGTATTCCTGATCATCGGCACGCCAGGCGTGCTGCTTGGCCTCGCGTTTCTCCTGACCGTGCGCGAGCCGCCGCGGCGCGGCCGAGCAGCGACGATGCGCTTGCCTCTCCTAGATGTGTTCGGCTTCCTTTGGCGCGAGCGAGCGATGTTCTTTCCGTTCATCGTCGGCTCGGCCTTGCTCCAGATCGAGGCCTATGGCGTGCTCCAGTGGCGCTTTCCATTCTTCAGCAGGAGCTTCGGCTGGGGCCCCGCGTTTCTGGGGCCGCTGATGGGCACGGCGACACTGATCCTGACGCCGATCGGCTATGGGGTCGGCGCCTGGCTGGGGCAGCGGTGGGAGCAGCGCTCCGACCCCGGCGCGATGGTCAAGCTCTCGATCCTCGGCTCGTGCCTCAGCATCCCCATGACCCTGGCGATGCTGCTGGCGCCCGATCCGTGGACAGCGTTCGCGCTGTCGTGCCTGTCGACCATCGGTATCGGCGTTTCCGCGCCCGGGGCCGTCGCCGCGCTGCAGAACGTTACGCCCAATGAGTTCCGGGGCCAGACCAGCGCGCTCTATCTTTTCACCATCGGCGTGATCGGTGGGGGCATCGGGCCGCTCGTCGTGGGATTGCTCAACGACTACGTGTTCCACGACGAGACCATGCTGCGGTACTCGATGGTGGTCGTGACCGTCGTCTTCGGCGGGCTCGGCCTATGGCTGAAGTTCGTCTGCCTGCCACCGTACAAGGAACGTGTCGCACGGGTGATCGCCCACGAGCGCGCCGGCGCCTGAAGCGGTCGACTCGGCAGGTCGTCGCACGTCATCGGGCGTTCGGCGCAAACGCGTGCGTCGGCGACAACCGAAATTAACAAAAGTCGTTTGAGCCAGCGACGGTTGGGGTTCGCACTGAAGGAGTTCCCCAATGCAACACATCAATCCGATTGTCTGGGTGCTGATAGGCGTGGCCGTCGTGATCGCGGTCGCCGCGTATCTCGTCTACCGCCAGCGCCGTACCGCGGCGTTGCGCGATCATTTCGGAGACGAATACGACCGCACGGTCGAGTCCGTGGGCGGCAGGTCGAAGGCCGAAGCGGCGCTGCAGGAACGCGAGGAGCGCGTGTCCAGGCTCGACATCCGCCCGCTGGATGAGCGCGAGCGCGTCGAATTCAGCCGCGAATGGCGCAACGTGAAGGCCGTGTTCGTCGACAGCCCGGTCGAGGCGGTGCATCATTCCGACCGGCTGCTCGCCGAGATCATGAAGGCACGCGGTTATCCGATGGCCGATTTCGACCGCCGCTACGAGGACCTGACGGTCGATCACGGCGAGGTCGC
>DATJHD010000130.1:0-4977 GCA_035494275.1 Croceibacterium sp. | reverse complement strand
ATACAACCGCGGCAACCTCATCGATTCGATCGCGCTGGCCGTGATCAACCGGCGCCTGGAAGCGCGCGCGCGGCACGGCGGGGCGTATCTGTTCGCCAATGTCAACAACCAGAACATCAGCCGCTCGGCGGCAGGGACGTTCGTGTCGTTCGCCCCGCTCTCGTCCGACTGGCACGCGGCGCTCCGCGACGTTCGCGGGGTCATCGCCGATGCTCTCGCCAAGCCGCCCACGCAGGCGGAAATCGATCGCGAAGTGGCCGAGCTCGACGTGGTCTTCGCCAACCAGGTGCAGCAGACGACGATCCAGGCCGGCTCCCAGCTGGCCGACGACCTCGTCAACGCGGTCGACATCGGCGAGGCGATCGGCTCGCCGGAGCTGTTCCTGCAAGTTTTCCGCAGCATGAAGAGCCGCTTCAATCCGAAGGAAGTGTTCGCGCACACCAGGAAGCTGTTCCAGGGAACCGTCATCCGGGCGGTATACCTGACGCCGCAGGCCGGGGAGGCCGACGCCGGCACCATTGCTGCCGCGCTGCGCGAGAAGCCGAAATCGGATGCCAGCGGACGCGCCACCGGCAAGCCCGTCAATTTCGCCAGCCTGCCGCCGATCGGCACTCCGCACGAGCCGGTTTCACGCAAGCCCCTCGGGCTCAGCGTGGATGTCAATCCGATCGAGGAAATCGCCTATGCCAATGGCGTCAAGGCGCAAGTCTGGAACAGCGGCAACGAGCCCGGCCGGGTGACCGTGCGTGTCCGCTTCGGCAGCGGCTCGCGCGGCTTCGCGGGCACGGATGCGGTCTATGCCCGCCTCGGGCAAATGGCGCTCGTCAGCGCCGGTGAGGACGGCCTCGATCAGGATGCGCTCGACCGGATCTCGACGGGGCGGAAGATGGGGTTCGATTTCAACATCAAGGATGCGGTTTTCACCTTCGAAGCGCAGACCCGGCAGGAGGACCTCGCCGACCAGCTGTACCTGTTCGCCGCCAAGCTCGCGATCCCGCGCTGGGATGCCGGGCCGATTCTGCGCGCCAAGGCGACCGCCAAGCTGGCCTACAACAGCTACGGGTCCACGCCGGCCACGGTGCTGCAGCGCGACATGGAGTGGCTGCTGAACGATCGCGATCCTCGCTTTGCGACGCCGACTCCGGCGCAGCTCGACAAGGCGACCGTCGAGGGCTTCCGCCGGGTCTGGGCGCCGTTGCTCAAGCAGGGGCCGATCGAGGTCGACGTGTTCGGCGATCTCGACCCCGACAAGGCGATCGCCGCCCTCAACAGGACCTTCGGCGCCTTGCCGCCGCGCGAGCCGATCCCGCCGGAAGTCCTCGCCCGGCAAGTCAAGTTCCCGGCGCCGAACGCGCAGCCGCTCGTCCTGCTTCATTCGGGGGAACCGGACCAGGCGGCCGCGGTCATCGCCTGGCCGACCGGCGGCGGCTCGGCGGTGCTGCCGGAGAGCCGCAAGCTCGAAGTCCTGGCAGATGTGTTCAGCAACCGCCTGCTCGACGCGATGCGCGAGAAGGCCGGCGCGAGCTATTCGCCGCAGGTGAGCTCCGATCGACCGACCGACATGGCCACCGGCGGCCGCTTCGTCGCCATGGCGCAGCTTCCGCCCGATCTGGTGCCGGATTTCTTCACCGCCGCCGACAAGATCGCCTCCGACCTCGCGGCGACAGGGCCCTCCGCGGACGAGCTCGGCCGGGCGACCGAGCCGCTTCGCCAGCTGCTCCTGCGCCTCGAGACGGGTCACACGTTCTGGCTCAACCAGCTGGAGGGCGCGACGACGGACCCGAACAAGGTGAGAATGCTGCCGTCGCTGATGCGCGACTACACCCAGGTGACCCCGGACGAGATGCGCGCGCTCGCAGCCAAGTACCTCCAGCCGGGCCAGGCGTACCGCATCGAAGTGCTGCCGGAGAAGAAGGCGGGCGGCACAGCGCACTAGCGCCAATTCGATACCAGATGTAACCTTTGCAATGGTGCGGGGCAGGGCCTACATGCGCGCCTCCCCGTAGGCTTGGACTTTTGGACGTGGCACAGACCTGGACCAAGGACAGCTGGACGAAGTGCGAAGCCAAGCACTTGCCCCAGTACAAGGACGGCGCGGCGCTCGCCGCGACCGAGGCCGTGCTCGCCAACTTGCCGCCGCTGGTGTTCGCCGGCGAGGCGCGCGAGCTGAAGGACCAGCTGGCCGACGTCGCGGCGGGCCACGGATTCCTGCTCCAGGGCGGCGACTGTGCCGAAAGCTTCGCCGAATTCCACGCCAACAACATCCGCGACACCTTCCGCGTGCTGCTGCAGATGGCGGTGGTGCTGACGTTCGCCAGCAAGCGACCGGTGGTGAAGCTGGGGCGCATGGCCGGGCAGTTCGCCAAACCGCGCAGCGCGCCGACCGAAACCCAGGGTGACAGCACGCTTCCGAGCTATCTCGGCGACATCGTCAACGGCATCGAGTTCGATGAGGCCGCACGGGTCAACGATCCGCAACGGATGATCCGCGCCTATTCGCAGAGCGCTGCGACGCTCAACTTGCTGCGCGCCTTCGCCAACGGCGGCTATGCCAACCTGCGCCAGGTCCACAAGTGGACGCTCGACTTCATGGGCCGCAGCTCATGGGCGGACAAATTCAAGGGCGTCGCCGACCGCATCGGCGAGGCGCTGGACTTCATGCAGGCCTGCGGGATCGACCCTGAAACCGTGCCGCAATTGAAGTCGACCAGCTTCTACACCAGCCACGAGGCGCTGTTGCTGCCCTACGAGCAGGCGCTGACGCGGCAGGATTCGCTCACCGGCAAATGGTACGATACGAGCGCCCATTTCCTGTGGGTCGGCGACCGCACCCGGTTCGAGGGCAGCGCGCATGTCGAGTTCCTGCGCGGCGTGGGCAACCCTATCGGCATGAAGTGCGGGCCCAGCCTTGAACCTGCCGTGCTCCTGCGCCTGCTCGACACGCTCAATCCGGCGCGCGAGCCGGGCCGGATGACGCTCATCACGCGCTTCGGCCATGACAAGGTCGAGGCTGGGCTCCCGAAGCTCCTTCGCGCGGTGAAGGCGGAAGGGCATCCGGTGGTGTGGAGCTGCGACCCGATGCACGGCAACGTCATCAAGTCGGAGAGCGGTTACAAGACGAGGCCGTTCGAGCGGATTCTGGCCGAGGTGCGCGGGTTCTTCGCCGTGCACAGGGCCGAAGGCACGCACGCCGGCGGAATTCATGTCGAGATGACCGGCCAGGACGTGACCGAATGCACAGGCGGCGCGGTGGCGATCACCGACGCCGGGCTGGCCGATCGCTATCACACCCATTGCGATCCGCGCCTCAACGCTGCGCAATCGCTCGAGCTTGCCTTCCTGCTCGCCGAAATGCTCAACCTCGAGGCCGGCGAGCGGCAAAGGCACGCGGCCTAAAATAAACCGAATATTTACGCTGCGCGCAAAGGTTTGGCTTAACCAGCGTCTCTATGATTCCCCTGACCCGGGGGAATGGAAGACGTGGGACGTGTTAAGCAGTTGCGCGGGTCGCTGTTGGCGGCTCTGCTCTGGATCGCGCTGGCGTTCGCTTCGACGACGTTGCGCGACCGGGGCGGCGCCATTCTGCTCTTGTGGCTGCCGGCCGGCGTTCACGTCGCCAGCCTCTATGCCACTCCGCGCAAGCGATGGTCGTGGCTTCTCGGCATCCTCTTCGTCACGCAAGTCATGTATTCGATCGGGCGCGGCCTGCCTCTTGCTCCTGCGGCCGGTATCGCCCTCGCCAATCTGGTCGAGGCTGTCCTTTGCGCCTACCTCGGCATTTGCGTGCTGGGTGGCCGCGCCAAGAATCCGCAGACGTTCGGTCACGTTGCCGGCCTGTTCGGCGCCGCGCTGCTGGGATGTGCGGTCGGCACCCTGATGAGCGCGGCCTTCATTCCCGTCCGGAACATGGCGGAGCCGTTCCACTGGTTCCTTGCCAGCGTCCTCGCCGTGCTCACCGCGACGCCGGTGCTGCTCTATCTCCGCCGTTGGCTGGGGTTCGGCGACCAGGACGTGCGTTTCTGGGATGCGGCTCGCCACCGGGGCTTCCTGCTCACCGTCGGCGCAATGCTGGTGCTTGCGCCGGTGGTGTTCGCCAGCCCGGTCCAAGGCCTCACCCCGATCCTGTTCGTGGCGATCATGTTCGCCGTGTCCCGCTACGGGCAGCTTGCCGCCGCGTGCGGCGTGATCGCGTATGCGGTTGTTGGTACCCTCGCGAGCCTTCATGGCCACAGCCCGGTGCCATACCTCGACCCCGACCCCTTCACCGCCGCGCTCATTCTGCAGGGCCAGCTGCTGCTGATGCTGGTGACGGCGCTTCCGCTGGCGGCGATGCTGTTGACGCGCGACCAGCTCGAAGCAGGCTTGCGCGGCAAGAACGACGAACTTCGCGCCAACCTCACCATCCTCAACCTCACCAAGACGCTCGCCGGAATTGGCCGCTGGCAGTGCGATTTCGAAACCGGCGAGCAGAAGTGGTCGGAGCAGATGCTGGCGCTCAACGGGCTTTCACCCGAGCTCGCGCCCGATCCGGGCGACATCCGCGAGCTCCTGCCGGATAGCGGCCGCGAGCTGTTCGCCAAGCTCGACGCGCATGGCGAGACGCGCATTCCCTACACCTTCGAGTATCGGGTCCGCCATCCTGACGACAGCGAGCACGTCCTCAAGATGAACGCGTTCAACGAGTTCGACCGTGACGGCAGGCGGGTCGCCCTGTTCGCGGTTGCCATGGACACGACCGAGCAGGTCCGCCGCGAGGAAACGCTCAAGCTGGCCCGGGAAAAGGCGATCGAGCAGGCGGCCGAGGCGCAAAGGCTCGCCAAGACCGATCCCCTGACAGGCCTCGCCAATCGCCGCGCGACGCTCGACTGGCTCGAGAGCCTCATGGCCCCTTCGCTTGAGATCGGCGAGCCGCTGGCGGTGCTGATATTCGACATCGACCACTTCAAGCGGATCAACGACACCTTCGGTCACCAGGCC
>DATJHD010000129.1:0-11860 GCA_035494275.1 Croceibacterium sp. | reverse complement strand
GCCGGCAGGGTCTGGTCGTGGTATTGCTCCGCCGTGTCGGGGTCGAGGCTGAGGTTGAACTGGTCGCGCCAGCGGAATTCGAAGCGCGCTTTCGACAGCGCGTCATCGCGCACCTTGGCGGCCGGGTGGCCCTTGGCGAGGTCGGCTGCATGGGCGGCGAGCTTGTACGTGACGACGCCGACCTTGACGTCGTCGCGGTCGGGCAGGCCAAGGTGCTCCTTGGGGGTCACGTAGCAGAGCATCGCCGTGCCGTACCAGCCGATCATCGCCGCGCCGATTCCGCTGGTGATGTGGTCGTAGCCGGGCGCGATGTCGGTCACCAAGGGCCCGAGGGTATAGAACGGCGCCTCGCCGCAAGCGGCGAGCTGCTTGTCCATGTTCTCCTTGATCTTGTGCATCGGCACGTGGCCGGGACCCTCGATCATCACCTGCACGTCCTGCGCCCAGGCACGCCTCGTGAGCTCGCCGAGGGTGTAGAGCTCGGCGAACTGGGCCTCGTCGTTGGCGTCGGCGATCGAGCCGGGGCGCAGGCCATCGCCCAATGAATAGGCAATGTCGTAGGCCTTCATGATCTCGCTGATCTCGTCGAAGCGCTCGTAGAGGAACGATTCCTTGTGATGCGCGAGGCACCACTTGGCCATGATCGAGCCGCCGCGGCTGACGATGCCGGTGACGCGCTTCGCGGTGAGCGGGATGTACGGCAGGCGCACGCCGGCGTGGATCGTGAAGTAATCGACGCCCTGCTCGGCCTGCTCGATGAGGGTATCCCGGAAGATCTCCCAGGTGAGCTCCTCGGCAATGCCGCCGACTTTCTCGAGCGCCTGGTAGATCGGCACGGTACCGATCGGCACCGGGCTGTTGCGGATGATCCATTCGCGGGTGTCGTGGATGTTGCGGCCCGTGCTGAGGTCCATCACCGTGTCGGCGCCCCAGCGGATCGCCCAGACCATCTTGTCGACTTCCTGCGCGACGTCGCTGGCGACGGCGGAGTTGCCGATGTTGGCGTTGATCTTGACGAGAAAGTTGCGGCCGATCGCCATCGGCTCAGCTTCCGGGTGGTTGACGTTGGAGGGAATGATCGCGCGGCCCCGTGCCACTTCGTCGCGGACGAATTCGGGAGTGACATAGTCGGGGATTGCGGCGCCCCAATCCTGCCCGTCGCGTTCGCGGCGGAGCGCTTCGCGGCCGAGGTTCTCGCGGATCGCGACGTATTCCATCTCCGGCGTGACGATCCCGCGGCGGGCGTAGTGCATCTGGCTGAGGTTCGCGCCCGGCTTGGCGCGCAGCACGCGGCGGGCGACCTTGGGAAACGCCGGCACCCCGCCCGAGCGGTCAGGGCCGAGCTGACCGTTGTCCTCCGGGCGAATTTCGCGCGCGGCGTATGCCTCGACGTCGCCCCGCGCGAGCTGCCATTCACGCCTGAGCTGCGGCAGTCCGGCGGCGATGTCGATCGTCGCCTCGGGGTCGGTGTAGGGGCCGGAGGTGTCATAGACTCGCACCGGCGGCTCGCCGCTCGACGGCTCGAGGTCGATCTCGCGCATCGCCACCCGGCGCTCGCCCACGTAGATCTTGCGGCTGCCCCGGATCGGGCCGGTGGTGACGCCGATCTCGAGGTGGGAATTGACGTCGGCCATGTTGCGCTCCTCGGCGGGAGGAGAGAGTGCCGGACCTGCGACCGCCCACTCCCTCCGCCCGTGCTAACGGGTTCAGGTTCGACGGGTCGTGGGGCGCGAAACCCACCTCTCAGCCACCAGCTGGCTCCCCGGGGATGAGTCGGAGAGTAGGAGCCTCCGCCCCGGCCTGCAACCGCCTATCCGATGCGCGAGAACGCGGCGACGATGGCGACGAGGCCGAAGGCGATCGAGACGCCGGCCCAGGCGGTCGACGCGTTGCCGATCAGGCGCCGGGAAAGATTGAGAAAGCGGTCGCCGGCAGCGAGCAGCGCCATCCCCTCGGCCACCGCCAGTCCGCCGAGGATGTTGACGACGATCGCCAACCAATCGCCCTCGCGCCACGGCGAGGCGAGGTAGATCGCCGCGCCGACGGCGAGACAGGCGAAGCCGGCCAGGTAGCGCAGGCCCGGGCTGCGCTCGAATTCCGCCAGCATCGCGTTCCAGCCGCCAGGGGAGCGCATCTCCCCGGCGCCCGCGGCAAGCGAATAGAGCCCGAGGAAGAAGGCGATCCAGGCGGAAATCTCGGCGGTCTGGGGCATGGCGGCGTTCCTCAAGTGCGCGTGGCCTTCGTAGCCGCCACCCACAGGCCTGTCCACGAAAGCACCGCGCCGGCGGAACCTCAAGTGCACCTAAGCGATTGACATGCCATGCCTCCAACCGAACTGAGCAAGACCGACGCGCGTCGGGCCTATCACCGCGAACTGAGGTCTGTGGCGCGCATCCTGCGCCTGACCGGCCTCGCCTTCGCGCTCATCGGGGCCGTCGGGCTGCTGCTGGGTTACGAAAGGGGCGCCTGGTGGCTGTGGCCCTCGTGGGTTTCGCTGCTGATCGGGGCGGTGCTGTTCGCTGGCGGCGTCGTCAGCCGCGTGCGCCATCGCGGCAAGCGGCCGGACGAGCTCTAGACCTCATTTTCCAAACTGGAAAGTTTTCACTTGCCGAATCGGAAAGTCACCCCTAGTCACTTTCCGTCTTGGAAAGTGAAGGGCATCCACAATGAATAGAGAAACGATGTCTCCGGCCGATGCGCGCGCGGCGCTCGACAAGGTCGGCATGACCCGCACGCAGATGGCGGCGATCTGCAACTGCCCGCCGTGGCGCCACGCCGCGTTCGGGTTGATATTCGCGGTGCTGATCGGCTCGATCAGCATCTCGGGCACCGCGCAGGTCATCGGCACGGCGGTCGTGCTGGTCCTCACCGGCCTGCTCGTCGCGCACGACCGGGTGCGCTACGGCGTCTTCGTCAACGGCTATCGCCGCGGCGCCACGCTGCCGCTGACGCTGACCTATGTGGGAGTGATGATCGTGCTCGTCGTCACGGCGATGTTCATGCGCCTCAACGGCTTTACGCTGTTGAGCAAGCTCGCCCTCGCCGCCATCGCCCTCGCGCTGGCCACGGCGGTCAGCGTCAAGTGGAGCCGCGTCTTCCGGCGCGAGCTGGAGGGCCGGTCGTGACGCCGGTCGCGCTCGATCCCCACCTGCATGCGCCAGCACGGTTGCAGATCGCAACCGTGCTGGCGAACGTCAGCAGCGCCGAGTTCGCCAAGCTGCGCGAGATCACCGCAGTCAGCGATTCCGTGCTGTCGAAGCATCTCGCCGCGCTGGTCGAGGCAGGCTACATCAGGCTGACCAAGACCCCGCTCGACGGGCGGCAGCGTACCTGGGCGAGCTTCACCCGCGCCGGACGCAAGGCCTTCGCCGCCCACATGCGCGCACTGCAGGCGCTCGTTGCCAGCGCCGAGCAGGCCGTGGCAGCGCAATAGGCGCTAGAACGTGTAGCCAACCCCGACGGCGCCCAGAAACTGGTTCGGGCTGCCACGGATTCTGGTAAGCGGACTAAGCCTCGCATCTCCCAACATGCGCGTGTAGCCCCCGAGCGCGAATATGGCCGGGCCGCCGTTAGTGAGGTCGCCGTCGAGATCGATGCCGAGCAGCAGCCGGGCGCCGACCTTGTTGAAGC
Source organism: Croceibacterium sp. (assembly GCA_035494275.1). Taxonomy (GTDB): domain Bacteria; phylum Pseudomonadota; class Alphaproteobacteria; order Sphingomonadales; family Sphingomonadaceae; genus Croceibacterium_B. Next base: position 8,230 of record DATJHD010000129.1, on the reverse strand, counting down.
CGCTCCTGGCCTTGAACACCGGCAGCCCGCTCACCAGCGAGCCCTGCGGCGTGACCGAGTAGTAATAGTCGGCAAACTTGCGGTCGCCGTATTCAGCGTTGAGCGAAAGGTTGGCGAGAATGCCCCGGCTGAGCGGCGTCGAGTAACCGATCATCGGGTCGACCACCATGCCTTTGTAGGCACCGGCGACGTCCCACAACACGTCGGTCGAGAGGGTCAGGCTGTCGTAGCGGTTGAGCACGTGGGGAAACGCCAGCCCGAGCGTGGGCCCGACCTCGATGGCCGTGCCGAGCTTGCCTAGCGTGTCGACCACAGGATCATGCGCGCTGCGGGTGCGGTTCAGCCGCACTTTCCCCGCGACGCCGAGATTGAAGCCAACGCGATCCGGAGGATCGGGAATGAAGTCGAGCGCAACGCCCCCGGCGCGAGGGTCGATGCCTACGCCGCCAAGCCTTCCCTGCACCAGCGGCACGGGAAACAGGACGTAATCGTCGGACCCCTCGTAGCTGGGGGCATACCCCATGCCGACGCCGACCGCGAGATAATCGCCCGACAGCACGCCCTGGTCGCTGCCGGCATCCTGGGCAGCCGCGGGGACGGCCTCGACCAGCCCGAGGCCAACCGCCGCGAGGAATGCCCACTTCATCACCGAACCCCTGTTTGGCATGGCGTTCAAACGTGAGGCATTCCCGAGCGTTCCTGAGGCGTCAGCCCGCCGCCTGCCACTGCCGGATCGCCTCGATCGGCCAGAACAGCATGATCACGTTGAGCGTCAGGTTGTCGCGGATGACGTAGAGCGTCAGCAGTTCGAACACGACGCCGATCGCCAGACTGAGCCACCACGGCAGGCGCGAGGCGACGAGAAAGCCGAGGATCATGCAGCCGATGTCGCCCATCGAGTTCAGCACGCTGTCTCCCGAGTAGCCGAAGCTCACCGTCACCGCACGGTAGCGGTCGATCACCGTCGGGGTGTTCTCGGTCACTTCCCACGCTGCCTCGACGAACGTCGCGATCGGCAGCGCAAAGCGCGCTGGCCGCCCGCCGAACAGCTTCCACTTGTTCCACAACAGCCAGGCGAGGAAGTACATGATCATCCCGTGGATGACGTGGCTGAGCGAATACCAGTCGGTCAGTTGCTGCGAGTTCTCGGCCGATTGCACGACGCCGTGCCACAGCTTGACCGTGCCGCACGTGCAAATCGGCACGCGGCCCATCGCCAGCAGGATCGCTGCCGCGGAGACGACGATGGCGAAGGTCGCAAATACCGCGCGGCTATCGGGCAGCAGCGAACCCGCCTTCCCCTTGCCCGCTCGAGAACCCGTCCCGGCCATCGCCGCTGGATGCAATCAAGGGCGAGGATTGGCAAGCCGCGCCGGTTTGCAGGCCCTTTCGCACGCGCTAAGGCTCACCGCCGATGAGCGCGCGGGAATGCGATCTGGCGATAGTCGGCGGCGGGCTCGCCGGAGGGCTGATCGCGCTGGCGCTGGCGCAGTTTCGGCCGGAGCTGACGATGCGGCTTGTCGAGACCGGGCCGGCCTTGGGCGGCAATCACCGCTGGAGCTGGTTCGCCAGCGACCTTTCGGCCGAAGGCGAAGCGCTGCTGGCCGCGTTCCCCGTCAAGCGATGGGACGAAGGGTACGAGGTGCGCTTCCCCGGCTTCAGACGCCACATCCCGACGCCCTGCTGCTCGATGTCGTCGCGCGACTTCGCCGCGGTGCTCGGCATACGTCTGCCCGCGGGCTCGATCCTCGTTAACAGCCGGGTTGCCGCGCTCGACGCCGGGGGGGTGTCGCTGGCGAGCGGCGAGCGCATCAGCGCCGGCGCCGTGATCGATTGCCGCGAGTTCGCGCCGACCCCGCATCTTTCCGGCGGCTGGCAGGTGTTTCTCGGCCGGCATCTTCGCCTCGAATGGCCGCACGGCATGACCCTTCCGCTGATCATGGACGCGACGGTAGGCCAGAACGACCGCTTCCGCTTCGTCTATGTCCTGCCCCTCGGCGACAACGAGCTCATGGTGGAGGACACGTATTACCAGCTCGAGCCCGCGCTCGACCACGAGGCGCTGGCGCGCCGTCTCGACCGCTACGCCGGACGCAGGCGGTGGAGGGGCGAGCTGCTCGGCACCGAAATGGGCGTGCTGCCGGTGGTCACCGGGGGCGACTTCGCCGCGTGGCAGGATGAACGGCGGATCGAGGGCGTCGCTCGGGCCGGCGCCCACGCCGGTTTCCTCCACCCGCTCACCGGCTACACCCTGCCGGCCGCGGCGGGAACCGCCCTCGCCGTTGCCCGCGAGGCGCACCTTCCGGGCGTGCAACTGGCGGCGATGCTGGACGAGCGGGCGCGGGCGCACTGGCGCCGAACGCGCTTCTATCGCCGGCTCGGCTCGATGCTGCTCGACGGCGCGAAGCCGAGGCGGCGCTGGAAGGTGTTGGCCCGCTTCTACCGCCTGCCCGCGCCGCTGATCGAGCGCTTCCATGCCGCGAGGTCGACGCGAGGCGACCGGCTGCGCATCCTCTGCGGCAAGCCGCCGGTTTCGCCGTTCAGGGCGATGAAGGCGCTGTTAACCTCGCGGCCGCCGCTGGTGAGAACGGCATGAGCGCCGAGGGCAAGGCCGCCTGTGTGATCGGCAGCGGGTTCGGCGGCCTGGCATTGGCCATCCGCCTGCAGGCGGCGGGGGTGCAGACAACCGTCGTCGAGGCGCGCGACGAGCCGGGCGGGCGCGCCTATCACTGGCGCAAGCATGGCTTCACTTTTGATGCCGGGCCGACGGTCGTGACCGATCCTGCGGCCCTGCGCGAGCTGTGGGAGCTGACCGGGCACGACATGGCCGGCGACGTCGAGTTGATGCCGGTCGCGCCGTTCTACCGCCTCAGCTGGCCCGACGGCAGCGTGTTCGATTATTCCAGCGACGGGCAAGCGCTGCGCAGGGAAATCGCCCGCTTCGACGCGGCCGACATCGCCGGGTACGATGAATTCCTGAGCTATTCGGCGGGCGTGTTCGAGGAGGCTTATCGCAAGCTCGGCGCGGTGCCGTTCCTCGACGCGATGAGCATGGTCGAGGCCGTGCCAGGGCTCGTCCGCCATCGCGCATGGCAGTCGGTCTACGAGGCTGTCTCGAAGCACATCCGCAGCGACAAGCTGCGCCAGGCTTTCAGCTTTCACACCCTGCTGATCGGCGGAAACCCGCTGACCGCCAGCGCGATCTATGCCCTCATCCACAAGCTCGAGCAGAGCGGCGGCGTGTGGTGGCCGCGCGGCGGCACCAACCGCCTCATCGCCGGGCTGGTGCGCCAGTTCGAGCGGCTCGGCGGCACGGTGCGGCTGGGCGATCCGGCGGTGAAGGTCCACACGCTCGGCAACCGGGTGACCGAGGTCGAGACGCGCGGCGGCTGGCGCGAGCGGTTCCACGCCGTCGCCAGCAACGCCGACGTCGTCCACACCTATCGCGACCTGCTCGGCGACAACCACCGGGGGCGGGTGATGGCGCGGAGGCTGGCGAAGAAGCGCTTCAGCCCGGGCGTGTTCGTGGTCCACTTCGGACTCGAAGGCAGCTGGCCGGGCATCCCGCACCACACGATCCTGTTCGGTCCGCGTTACGAAGGGCTGCTCAAGGACATTTACGACCACGGTGTGCTGCCGCGCGATTTCGCGATCTATCTCCACCACCCGAGCGTGACCGACCCTAGCATGGCGGCCGAAGGACGGAGCACGTTCTACGCCCTCGTCCCGGTGGCGCACCTCGGCAAGCTGGCGATCGATTGGGCGGAAGTCGGCCCGGTGCTCGAGCAGCGCATTCTCGACGAGGTCTCGCGCAGGCTGATCCCCGATCTTGCCGACAGAATTGTCACAAAGTTCCATTATTCTCCGCGCGACTTCATGACCGACCTCAACGCCCATCTGGGCAGCGCCTTCTCGCTCGAGCCGATCCTGACCCAAAGCGCATGGTTCCGCCCACACAACCGCGACGACGTGATCGGCAACCTCTACCTGGTGGGTGCGGGCACACAACCCGGCGCGGGGATTCCGGGCGTGGTGGCAGGAGCGAAGGCGACGGCCGGGCTGATGCTGGAGGACCTTGCGAAATGAAGCGCCTCGCCGTCTTTTGCGGCTCGGCCACACCCGAGGACCCGCGCTATGTCGCGCTTGCCCGCGAGGTGGGCGAGGCGCTGGCGCGGCGGGGGATCGGCGTCGTGTACGGCGGCGGCAAGCTCGGGTTGATGGGGGCGCTGGCCGATGGAGCGCTGGCGGCGGGCGGCAAGGTGATCGGGGTCATCCCGGAAGGCATGGTCAAGGCCGAGGTCGTGAACCTCGCCTGCACCGAGCTGCGCGTGGTGCAGACCATGCACGAGCGCAAGCAGGCGTTCACCGATCTTGCCGACGGGTTCCTCACCCTCCCCGGCGGCGTCGGCACGATGGACGAGCTGTGGGAAGCGCTCAGCTGGGCGCAGCTCGGCTATCACGCGAAGCCCGTCGGCCTGCTCAACGCCTTCGGCTTCTATGACGGGCTGATCGCCTTCTACCGCCACATGATCGCCGTCGGCTTCGTCCGCCAGGCGCACGAGGGCATCATCATAGCCGAATCCGAGCTTGGCGCGTTGCTGAAGCGGATGGAGAGCTACACGCCGCACCAGCCGATCTTCCGCATGAAGGCCGATGAGCTGTGAAACGCCCGCGCCCGTTCCGTCCCCGTCCGCTCGCGCCGTCGCAGTTCGTGCGCACGACGCCGCGACAGGTCGGCGGCGGGCGCGAGCGCGACGAGCTGGTCGAGCTGGCGCGCGAGTCGATTGCCGAGGGCAGCAAGAGCTTCGCCCTCGCCAGCCGCCTGTTCGACCGGCCGACGCGCGAGAAGGCATGGCTGCTCTATGCGTGGTGCCGCCGCTGCGACGATGTCGCCGACGGGCACGATCACGAAGGCACGCTGAAGCTCGACGAGGTGACGGCGCAGCATCGCATCGAGGCGATCCGGGTGCTCACCCGGCGCGCGCTGCAAGGCCAGCCGACCGCCGAAGTGGCGTTCGATGCATTCGGCCAGGTGGCGGTCGAAGCTCGCCTCACCGAGGAGATGGCGAACGACGTCATCGACGGCTTCGCGCTCGATGCCGAAGGCTGGCGACCGCGCGGCGAGGGCGACCTGATGCGTTACGCCTTCCACGTCGCCGGGCAAATCGGCGTCATGACGGCGCTCGTGATGGGCGTGCCGACTGACGATCACGACACGCTCGACCGGGCGTGCGACCTCGGGCTCGCCTTCCAGCTCATCAACATCGCCCGGGACCTGTGCGAGGATGACGCGGCGGGGCGCTGCTACCTGCCGCAGGAGTGGCTCGCCGAAGCCGACATCCCGCCGGGCGAACACTTGCGGCCGCAGTTCCGCGACGCGCTGGTGCCGCTCGTGGCGCGCCTTCTCGATCTCGCCGACGCGCACGAGGCGGCGGCGCGCTGGGGCGCAGGCCGCCTGCCGTTCCGCCAGCGCTGGGCGGTGCTGGCGGCGGCGAACATCTATGGCGCCATCGGTCGCAAGGTGCGCGCTCTGGGCCCGCATGCCTGGGACCATCGCGTGCGCGTCGGCTACCTCGCCAAGCAAAGGCATGTCTGGAGCGCCTTCCACCAGGCGCTTCGCAAGCCCCCGCAACCCGAGCCCATGCCGCGCTGGACCCGCGGGATGCTGATGACGATGGCGCGCATGGCCGGCCCCATTGCGCCGATGCCGCAAACCCCATTGCCGGACGAGGTGGTGTGAGCGGGCGACATCGGCTAACCGGTTTCGAATGATACGAAGCCTGCTCGTTGCCAACCGTGGCGAGATCGCCTGCCGCGTGATCCGCACCGCGCGGGCAATGGGCGTGCGCACCGTGGCGGTCTATTCCGACGCCGACGCCAAGGCGCTGCACGTGCGGCGGGCCGACGAGGCGGTGCATATCGGCCCCTCACCGGCGGCCGAGAGCTACCTGCGCGGCGACCGCCTCATCGAGGCGGCGAAAGCCACCGGGGCCGAGGCGATCCATCCCGGTTATGGCTTCCTCAGCGAGAACGCCGACTTCGCGCAGGCCGTGCTCGACGCCGGCCTCGTGTGGGTCGGCCCGCGTCCTGAAAGCATCCGCGCGATGGGGCTGAAGGACGCGGCCAAGAAGCGGATGCAAGAGGCGGGTGTGCCGGTGACGCCGGGCTATCTCGGCGATAACCAGACTCCCGAGAGGCTGCAAAAAGAGGCCGATTCAATCGGTTACCCGGTCCTCATCAAGGCTGTCGCAGGTGGCGGCGGCAAGGGCATGAGAAAGGTCGATGCGCCGACCGATTTTCTCGCCGCGCTCGAATCCTGTAAACGTGAAGCTGACTCGAGCTTTGGCGATTCACGCGTCCTGCTCGAGAAATGGATCACTTCGCCGCGACACATCGAGGTACAGGTGTTCGGCGACAGCTACGGCAACGTCGTCCACCTTTTCGAGCGCGATTGCAGCCTCCAGCGGCGCCACCAGAAGGTGATCGAGGAAGCCCCTGCCCCGGGCATGGACGAGGCCACGCGCGAAGCGATCTGCGGCGCCGCCGTGCGTGCGGCGAAGGCGGTCGACTATGTCGGCGCCGGCACAATCGAGTTCATTGCCGACGCGAGCGAAGGCCTCAGGGCCGAGCGCATCTTCTTCATGGAAATGAACACCCGCCTGCAGGTCGAGCATCCGGTGACCGAGGAAGTCACGGGCGTCGACCTGGTCGAGTGGCAACTGCGCGTGGCGAGCGGGGAGCCGCTGCCGCTGAAGCAGGAGGAGCTCAGCATCAACGGCCATGCGATCGAGGCGCGATTGTATGCCGAGGACCCGGCGAACGGATTTCTGCCGAGCACGGGAACGCTCAAATTCTTCGGTCTTCCTGGCGAACGCAGGGACCGAACGCAGCGTATCGAAACCGGCGTGACGCAGGGAGATCAGATCTCGCCCTATTATGATCCCATGATCGCCAAGCTGGTCGTCCATGCCGACAGCCGCGAGCGAGCCATGGCGCAAATGCGGGACATGACCGCTGGGGTCAAATGCTGGCCCGTCAAATGCAACGCCGGCTTCCTCAACCTCCTGATGTGGGACGAGAACATCGAAAATGGCCGGGTCGACACCGGTCTTGTCGAACGCAACCTCGAAGATTTCATTCCCGACCAGTTCGCCTCCGAAGACATGTTGCAGTCGGTCGCGCAAATGATCGTCGACGACGCCACTGGTGGTTCGGCGAGCAACATCCGGGAAACCTACCTCACGGGCAATGCCCTCTTGCGCTCCGTCCTGGGCTTCAGGTTGAACCAGGCCGCGAGGCCCGTCACGATCCGGATGACCGACGGCACGCATGACTACACGGTGGAATTCGCCAACTGGTCAATCGACAAATGCCTGTGGGTCAGCAGGGAGCCCGACGGGTTCGCGGTCACCGAAGACGGCGTGACACGCATGTTCACGACGGCTCGCGCCGAGAAAGCCCTTGGCGGCTCTGCCCACGACGGCGACATCCTCGCGCCGATGCCCGGCAAGGTGATCGCGGTCGACGTCGTCGAAGGCCAGCAGGTCGAGACCGGGCAACGGCTCATCGTGCTCGAGGCGATGAAGATGGAGCACGCGCTTACCGCGCCGTTCGCCGGGACCGTCGCCGAACTCGCGGCCCGCGAAGGACAGCAAGTCCAGGTCGAGGCCCTGCTGGCACGGGTGGAGAAGGCGGGTACCTGACGACGAGCCTTGCTCGCAAACGGCTGCCAAGACGCTCCTTCAGGACCATTGACTCTCCGGCCCGCACCGCGCGATGTTAGCGCTACCATCGACATGGGGAGAGTCGCGTGTCCGGCGCCCGTCAGCGCAGCCTGCTCGTTGCGATCGCGGTGTCCGCGGCCGAGACGCTGGTCTCCTGCGGTGGCGGTGGCAATGCGGGAGGATCGCCGACGCCGGCTCCGGTGCCGAGCCCCACACCGAGCCCCTCGCCGACACCGAGCCCCTCCGCGCTGACGCAGTCCGATGCGCGCATCGGCGAATGCATGAACATGGGCAACATGCTGGAAGCGCCGAACGAAGGCGACTGGGGCCGCCCGATCGTCGATGGCGACTTCACCGACATCAAAGCGAAGGGCTTCGCCACCGTGCGCCTGCCGGTGCGCTTTTCGAACCATGCGCTGACAACGCCGCCGTACACCATCGACGGCGCGTTCATGGACCGGGTCGAGCACGTCGTCGACACCGCCCGCGCGGCCGGCCTGAGGGTG
>DATJHD010000128.1:0-2455 GCA_035494275.1 Croceibacterium sp. | reverse complement strand
CTCAGCGAAAAGCTCATACGGGCGCAGGCTCCATCCGTGGGACGAGGAGGTGAATGACCGCAAAGGCGAGCAGGTAGGCGATCCCGGCGTAAAGCACGATTGGGGTGTATGATCCGGTCAGCTGCAACGTCCAGCCCGTCGCCTCGGAGATGAGAATGCCGCCGACCGCCCCGGCCGCGCCGCCCAGGCCCGCGACCGTCGCGACCGCGCGACGCGGGTAGAGGTCGCAGATCATCGCGAAGATATTCGACGAGAACGCCTGATGCCCAGCCGTGCCGAGACCGATCAGCGCCACGACCACACCGGCATTGCCGATACTGGTCACCGAGACCAGCGGCAGAGCGCACAGCGCTGCGAGGAACAAGGTGGTCTTGCGGGCCCGGTTCACGCTCCAGCCGCGGTGGATGAGGTGCGAGGAGAGCCAACCGCCGGCGATCGACCCGACGTCGGCCAGCAGATAGACCCCGATGAGAGCCGGCCCGATGGTTGAGAGCACGCTGCCGCGCCCGGTCGGGAACAGCTCCATGTGCTGCGTCTTCGAAAAGAAGTCCGGCAGCCAGAACAGGAACAAGTACCATACAGGATCGGTGAAGAACTTGCCGCAGATGAAGTACCACGCCTGACGCTGCCCGAGCGCCGCAAGCCAGCCGAGCGGCTTGCCCGCGGGGTCCTCGCCGTCCTGGGCGATGTGCGCCCGTTCCGCCTCGGACAAGCCGCCATAGTCTTGCGGCAGGCGGTAGTGCCTCAGCCACAGCGCGAGCACCGCCACGCCGAGCAAGCCGGTGACGAGGAATGCCGCCCGCCAGCCCCACAAGCCGGCGACCATGATCCCCACAACGGGTGTCAGCAGCACGCCGACGTTGGCCCCCGCATTGAGAATACCGACGCCGAGCGCGCGCTCCTTGCGCGGGAACCACTCGGCGACCGACTTCACCGTTCCGGGATAGGCCGCGCTCTCGGCGAGGCCCAGCGCCGACCGGGCAAGGATGAAGGCGAGGACGCTGCGAGCCACAGAATGGAACGCGGCAGCGAGGCTCCACAGTCCGATGGCGATGGCGACGCCCTTGCGCGTGCCGACACGGTCCAGCCAGCGGCCGACCAGCACCATGCCGACGCCATAACTCGCCTGGAACGCGGAGACGATGTTGCCATAATCGACCTCGCTCCAGCCCATGTCCTTCTCGATGAGTGGCTTGAGGACGCCGATCACCTGGCGGTCGATGTAGTTGATCGTGATGACGCAGAACAACAAGGCGCAGATCGACCAGCGATAGCGTCCGATGGCCTCGCGAGCGGCGATGGGCGGCGCGCTGCTCATGCGACGGCGAATTGCGCCGATTTGAGGTTCGCCGAGCTGTTGCCGACATGGACCGCGACGGGGCCGGGGCCGTTCACTTCCCTCATCTGCCGGTCCCAGTAGGAGAGCTGCTCGGGCGTGAGCACGAAAAGCACCGTGCGCCTCTCGCCGGGCGCGAGGGTGACACGCTCGAAGCCCTTCAGCTCGAGCACCGGCCTCGTGACCGCAAGCTCGGTGCGGGTGATGTAGAGCTGGACCACCTCGTCGCCGGTGCGCGAGCCGGTATTGGTTACGGTGGCTTCGACTTGCACCGCCTGGTCGGGCGCTGCCCTCGTCACCGAGAGACGCGGCTCGGAAATCTCAAACGTCGTGTAGCTGAGCCCGTGCCCGAACGGGAACAGCGGCGCAGCGTCTTCGAACAGGTAGCCGCGCCGGGCGCTCGGCTTGTGGTTGTAGAACAGCGGGATCTGCCCGGCGTCCCGCACCACGCTGACTGGCAGCTTGGCGCCGGGATTGACCTTGCCGATGAGCGCCTCGGCGATCGCCGTGCCCCCTTCCTGACCCGAATACCAGCATTCGAGGATGGCATCGGCCTTGGCAACGACATTGGGCCAGCTCGGTGGCCGCCCGTTGATCGCGCAGACGATGAGCGGCTTGCCGAGCGCCGCCAGCGCATCGACGAGCGCGTTCTGCTCGCCGACGATGTCGATGTTGTCGCGGTCGCCCAAATGGTTGACGGAAAAGCCCTCGCGGCTGGTCTGCTCGGTGTCGCCGATGGCAAGGACGATCGTGTCGCAGGCCTTCGCCACGCTGACCGCCTGCTCGATCAGCTGCAGGTTGCGAGCGTGCGGGAACAGCTCGACGTTATCGACCGAGCGGTCATCGCTGGTCGTGATGAACACGCCCTGGGCGGTGACGAAGTCGGCGTTCGGGGCAACCGCGCGCAACCCGTCGATCAGCGTGACCGACTGCTTGGGCACGCTGGAATAGCCGCCGAAGCGGACGATGTCGTGGTTCGGCCCGATAACGGCCACCCGGCCCATCTTCGCCGGATCGAGCGGAAGCGTGTCCTTGTTGTTGGTCAGCAGGCACAGCGATCTTCTCGCCGCCTCCAGCGCCAGCGCGCGGCCTTCCGCATTGCCCGTGACCGCTTCGGTC
>DATJHD010000127.1:0-3072 GCA_035494275.1 Croceibacterium sp. | reverse complement strand
GTTCCGAGCCTTATCTTGAGTGCATGTGCCATCGGGTCAGCTTGCCCTAATCGGCAATCTGCGTCAGGGAAACCAGGGATGTGGGATGCCGAAACCGTAGTGCTGGGAATCGAGAGCAGCTGCGACGAGACCGCAGCGGCGCTCGTCACCGGCGACAGGCGCGTGCTGGCGCAGCGTATCGCCTCGCAGGAGGCCGAGCACGCGCCTTTCGGCGGCGTCGTTCCCGAAATCGCCGCCCGCGCCCATGTCGAAAAGCTCGCGCCGCTGATCGAAGCCGTGCTGGCGGACGCCGGAATGGCGCTGACGGACTGCGACGCCGTGGCGGCAACCGCGGGACCTGGTCTCATTGGCGGGGTGATGGTCGGCCTTGTCACGGCCAAGGCGCTGGCGATGGCGAGCGAGCGACCGCTGATCGCGATCAACCACCTCGAGGGTCACGCCCTGAGCCCGCGCCTCGTCGATCCCGAGCTCGAGTTTCCGTATGCGCTGCTGCTGGTATCGGGCGGCCACTGCCAGATCCTGAGGGTGGAAGGGGTTGGACGTTACAGCCGCCTCGCAACGACCATCGACGACGCATTGGGGGAAGCCTTCGACAAGACCGCGAAGATACTCGGCCTGCCTTACCCGGGCGGCCCGGCGGTGGAAAAGCTTGCGCGCGAGGGCGATCCGCGAGCTGTTGCGCTGCCCCGTCCGCTGGTCGGAAGCGGGGAGCCGCACTTCTCGTTTGCCGGGCTCAAGAGCGCCGTGCTGCGCGCCGCCGAAAGCGGAAAGTACGGCCGAGCCGACATCGCGGCGAGCTTCCAGCAGGCGGCCGTCGACTGTATCTGCGACCGCTTGACGCGCGCGCTCGACACGATGGACGAGACCATATCGCTCGTCGTCGCCGGCGGCGTCGCCGCCAACCAGCAGGTTCGCCAGGCGCTGGAGGACCTCGCCGCCCAGCGAGACCTGCGCTTCGTCGCCCCTCCGCTCGAGCTGTGCACCGACAACGCGGCGATGATCGCCTGGGCTGGCGTCGAGCGGCTCCGGGAGGGCGCCTCCGACCCGCTCGACATTGCCGCGAGGCCCCGCTGGCCGCTCGACCCCGCGGCCGAACCGGTGCGCGGCGCGGGGTACAAGGGGTGAGCGCTTCGCTTGCCGTCATCGGCGCGGGCGCATGGGGCACTGCGCTCGCGCAACTGCTCGCCTCGAACGGACGCGAAGTGCTGTTGTGGGCGCGCGAACCTGAGCTGGTCGAGGAAATCAATTCGGCTCACAGCAACTCGCTGTTTCTCCCCACCGCCCGACTTTCGGCGAGCATTCGCGCCATCGGCGACGTCGCGGAGTCGGCGAATTGCGAAATCCTCCTCCTGGCCACCCCTGCCCAGCATCTTGCTGCGGTGCTGGCGCAGCTGCCGGGCTACCCCCGCGACCTGGTCGTGTGCGCAAAGGGCATCGAGGCAGGCACGGGCCGCCTGATGAGCAACGTCGCCGGCGATGCCGCTCCGCAGAGCGAGATAGCGGTGCTTTCCGGCCCGACGTTCGCGCACGAAGTCGCCGCGGGCCTGCCGACGGCGGTCACGCTGGCGTGCGGGGGCGGACGAGCGCAATGGCAGCGGCTGTCCGCGGCCATCGCCCGGCCGCACTTCCGGCCCTACTATTCCGACGACGTGGTCGGCGCCGAGATCGGCGGGGCGGTCAAGAACGTGCTCGCCATCGCCTGCGGGGTGGTCGAGGGACTGGGCCTGGGCCAGAACGCGCGCGCTGCCCTCATCGCGCGCGGCTATGCGGAGATGATGCGCTTCGGTGAGGCGCTCGGCGCCGAGCGTGACACGCTGGCCGGGCTTTGCGGGCTCGGTGACCTCGTATTGACCTGCACGTCCACCGCCAGCCGCAACTTTTCGCTCGGCAAGGCTCTCGGCGAGGGCCACCCTGCGCGCGATTTGCTGCACGATCGCCGCACAGTGGCCGAAGGCGCATTCACCGCTCCCGTGCTTGTCGAGCTTGCGGCGCGCCATGGTGTGGCGATGCCGATCACGACGGCGGTTTACCGGCTGCTCCGGGGCGCACCCGCGGGCGAGGTCGTCGCGGAGCTGCTCGCCCGCCCCCTGGCCGCCGAAGGTTAGCCGCCTTGACCGAGCCTCGACCGGACAACGCGACAAGGCCCGATGGCGGTGGCGACATCGCCGCTCTCGCCAAGGGCGGACGAACCAATTTTCTCGGCTTCCTGATGCGCCTCGCCGCGCGGCTGCCGTTCCTCTTCATCGGCGGCCGGCTATACGGCGCCCCGGCGCTGGGCCGCTTCGCATCCGCGCTGGTGATCGTCGAGTTGATGGCCATGGTTTGCACGCTGGGCGAAAAGCGCGGTCTCGCCCAGCGGCTGTCCGACGCCGAGGAGGACGGGGATCCGGCGCACATCGTGTCGGACGGGCTTTTGACAGCGTTCCTCGCGGCAAGCGCCGTCGCGATCTTCCTCTGGCTCGTGCCAGCGCCGATGTTCCCGAGCGGCGTATACAACACGACCGACCAATTGCTCGTGCTGGCGATCCCGGCGCTGGCCCTGACCGAGATCCTCCTCGCCGCGCAGGCCTATCGCTACGATGTCGGCACCACCGTGCGCGCGCGGGCAGTCGTCGAGCCCTGGACCATCTCCATTGGAGCCGGGGCATTCTATTACCTGTCGCGCGGAAGCGGGCTGCAATTGGCCTATCTGGCCTCGATCTACGCCGCCCTCGCGACCGCGGCCTGGGCGTTCTTCAGGAGCTATGGCTTGCCGCAAGGCTGGCATCCGAATCCGGGGCGCATGATCGCCTTGACGATTCGCGGCGCGCCTCTCGCCGCGGCGGACGCCATCGAATGGGGCACGCGGCGGCTCGACATCTTCATCCTCGGCCTGTTCGCGACGCCCACGGCGGTCGGCGTCTATTATATCGCCCAGCAGGTCGCGAGCCTGCCGCAGAAGCTGAAATCCAGCTTCGACCCGATCCTCGGCCCGGTGATCACCCGCGCGCTGAAGGACAAGGACTACGACGCGATCGCCCGGCAGGTGTGCCAGGTCGGGTTCTGGATCACGGCGATGCAGGCCGGCATCGC
>DATJHD010000126.1:0-5524 GCA_035494275.1 Croceibacterium sp. | reverse complement strand
CTGCTGCCAGCCGACAATTCCCGTGCCTGCGGCCAATTCGTGACGGTGATCCCACAGCTGGAGCGTGGTCGCACCCAGCATCGTCGGCACCGCCAGGAAGAAGCTGAACTCGGCCGCCGTCTTTCGTCCGACGCCCATGCTGAGGGCTCCCATGATCGTCGCGCCCGACCGGCTGATGCCGGGAAGCATGGCGAGGCACTGCACGAAGCCGATGCCCAGCGCGCGACCCAGCGGCAGTTCGGCGACTGGAACATCGTCGCCCGGCCGGATGACACGCTCGATCGCCAGGATCGCGATGCCGCCAAGCAGCAGCATCCAGCCCACGACTCCGGCGCTTTCGAGAAGGACGTCGACCTCATCCTTGAACAGGACGCCCAGGACAGCGGCGGGAATGAAGGCGACGAGTATGTTGCGGGCAAAGCGCAGGCCTTGCGGTTCGAGCCGGAGCACGCCGACACCGGCATGCCAGAACGTTCGCCAGTAAAGCACCACCACCGCCATGATCGCCGGTAACTGGATGACGATGTTGAACACCTCCCACTGCGCCTCGTCGTAGCCGAACAGGCGCGTGGCGAGGATCAGATGACCCGTGGAGGACACCGGGATGAACTCGGTCAAGCCCTCGAGAATGCCGAGCAGGATGGCGGTGAGGGTCAATCCCATGCGGCGCCGGTCATGCCGTGGTGCGCCGGCAAGTCAAGCGTCGCTGATGGCGTGTGTGGATTTAAGCTGCGGCCTAGGCTGGCGCTCAGGCAGCTTCCACATCCTGGAACTGCAGCGCGGCTAGCCGGGCGTAGAGGCCTCCGCCGGCCTGGAGCTGGGCATGCGTGCCTTCCTCGACGATCCGGCCCGCATCCATGACCACGATCCGGTCGGCCGCGCGCACGGTTGCAAGGCGGTGGGCGATGACGAGGGTCGTGCGGTCCTTCATCAGCCGCTCGAGCGCCTCTTGCACCAGCCGTTCGCTTTCGGCGTCGAGCGCGCTGGTCGCCTCGTCGAGCAGCAGGATCGGTGCGTTCCGCAACAGCGCCCGGGCGATCGCCACGCGCTGGCGTTGCCCGCCCGAGAGCCGCGCTCCGCCTTCGCCGAGAAACGTGTCGAGCCCTTGCGGCAGGGCCTTGATGAAGTCCTCCGCGTTGGCCGCGCGCGCCGCTTCCCAAATCCTGTCTTCGTCCGCATCCCATGCGCCGTAGCGCAGGTTGTCGCGGGCGCTGGCGGCGAAGAGGGTGCCCTCCTGCGGGACCAGCGCCATGCGGCGGCGGATGTCGGCCGGGTCGGCGCTGGTCAGCGCGACGCCGTCCAGGCGCACGGTGCCGAGCTGCGGATCGTAGAAGCGTTCGGCCAGCTGGAAGATCGTCGACTTGCCAGCGCCGGAAGGGCCGACGATGGCCACGGTTTCGCCCGGATCGACCGTCAGCGAGAAATCGACGATCGCGGCGACTTCAGGCCGGGTTGGATAGCGGAAGGTCACATGGTCGAAGGCGAGGCTCCCGCGGGGGGGCTCGGGCAGGGATTGTGGCCGCGCGGGCGGGGCAATCTCGGGCTCGGCCTTGAGCAGCTCGTTCAACCTCTCGGCCGCGCCCGCGCCTTGCAGCAGGCTGCCGTAGACGTCGGACAGCGCGCCGAAAGCGCCCGAGACCATCACGCCGAGCGTCACCAGCGCGGCGATGGTGCCGCCGGTCATCGAACCGTTGGCGACGCTCAGCGCACCGTCCCACATCAGCGCCGTCAGCGCCCCGAACACGACAATGATGAACATCGCGGTCATGAAAGCCCGCAACAGGATGCGTTTGCGCGCCGTTTCGAAGGTTGCCTCCACGGCTTCCTTGAAGCGCAAGGATTCGCGCTGCTCCTGATTGAAGCCCTGGACGACCTTCATCGCGCCGAGCACTTCGGTCACCTGGGCCCCGATGATGGCAATGCGATCCTGGCTGGTGCGCGAGATATTGCGGACCCTGCGGCCGAACAGGCGCATCGAGATCGCGATGAGCGCCGCGCCGCCGACAAGGAAGGACGATTGCTTGGGGGCGAAGTAGAACAGCAAGGCGACACCGCCGAACCCGGTGATGAGGTTTCGCAGCGCAACCGAGACCGTCGTCCCGACCACCTGGTCGATCAGCACCGTGTCGCTGGTCATGCGGCTCGAAATTTCCTTCGGGCTGTTTTCCTCGAAAAAGCCAGGCGAAAGTCGCAGGAGATTGTCCTGCACCCGTTGCCTTATGTCGGCCACCACGCGCTCGCCGAGCCAGCTCACGAAATAGAAGCGCGTCGCGCTCGCCACCCCGAGCACGCCGACGACGATGATGAGGTACTCGAAGGTGCGGTTCATCGACGAGACAACGGCGGTCGAACCGAATCCCCGGTCGATGATCATCTTGAATACGACGGGAAAGGCGAGGCTCGCGCCCGACGCGATCAGCAAAGCCACGAAAGCGACAGCGACCTGCCGGGGATACTTGGCGGTCTCTCGCCAGATCATCCGCAGCGGGCCGAGATCCTTGGCGGGCTTGCCCTCAGGCGGGAGCTGTCGGGGTCGGCGAGCCATGTCGCGCGCTTAACCCGTAGCCCCTGAACAGGCAATGGCCTGGGGGGCAAATACGAGTATGCCGCATTGCACAATCAATGATTTGGCCCCAAGTAGGATTCGCCGCGGCCGGGATCGCGCGGCGACGCAAGGGATACCGGGTTGCTTTACGACGCCTACGAAATGCAGCGGCAATGGCTGGCGAGCGCCAGCACCTGGGCGGCGGCCGGTGCGAAGATGCTCAACGATCCGGCGATTGCGCTCGGCCACTTCGGCATGGGCCCGATGGTCGCCAGCGCGCTCGAGGTGTTTGCCCATTTGTACGAAAAGCGAGGCAAGCCCCAGTTCGCCATCGAGTCGGTCGAGATAGGCGGCAGGCACCATCGGGTTCGCGAAGAGGTGGTGCTGGAGAAACCTTTCGGCAGCTTGCGTCATTTCCGTCGCGCCGGGCTGCCCAAGGATGCTCCCAGGCTGCTCATCGTCGCGCCGATGAGCGGGCATCATGCAACCCTGCTGCGCGGCACGGTCGCCCGCATGGTCGAGGATCAGGAAGTCTGGATCACCGACTGGACGGACGCGAAGATGGTGCCGTTGTCCGCGGGCACTTTCGATCTCGACGACTACATCGACTATCTGCTCGAGTTCATCCGCTCGATCGGCAAGGGAACCCATGTGATGGCTGTGTGCCAGCCTTCGGTCCCCGCCCTCGCCGCGACCGCCATCATGGGCGATGAGAACGACCCGTGCCGTCCCGCCACCCTGACGATGATGGGCGGGCCGGTAGACACGCGGGCCAGCCCGACCAGCGTCAATGATGTCGCACTCACCCGGCCGCTGTCGTGGTTCAAGTCCCACGCGATCGCCACCGTGCCGTTCAATTATCCCGGTGCTGGAAGGAGGGTCTATCCCGGTTTCATGCAGCTCGCCGGGTTCATCTCGATGAATCTCGAAACGCACCTGATGAGCCATTACGAAATGTTCAAGCACCTGACGCTGGGTGACACCGAAAGCGCTGCCGCGACGAAGGCGTTTTACGACGAATACCTGTCGGTGAGCGACATGACCGCGGAATTCTATCTCGAGACTATCGAGCAGGTGTTCCAGAAGCACAGCCTGCCCCGAGGCGAATTCGTCCACCGGGGCAAACGTGTCGATCCCGCCGCAATTCGCGACACGGCGCTGCTGGCGATCGAAGGCGAGCACGACGACATCTCCGGCATTGGCCAGACGCGAGCGGCGCTCGAGCTCGCCACGCGTCTGCCGCGGGCGAAGAAGAGGTACTTCCTCGCCCGCGAGGTCGGTCATTACGGGATCTTCAACGGCCACAGGTGGCGGACGCAAATTGCTCCCGTCGTCGAAAGATGGATCCGCGCCCACGCACAAGGTTGAGAGCGCGCGGACGCGCGGCGCGGCGACGCAGGCGAGTGCCGGGCGTCGCTTGGGGTCGGGGAACCCGGCGGCTCAAGCGTGCGCGTACCGCCGCCGAATTCGAAACGGCAGTTGCGGTCCACATCCCACGGGCTTGGCCTTGAGGACGATCCGGAAAAATATAGTTCGCCCGGGGGAAACCAGCCCCTTTCCAAGGAATCGGAAAATTCTCCGCCTGCGCGTGTCGTTCCATTTGCCGGACGGGCTCGAGGCTCAGGCCTCGGCCGGCGCGCGTTCGGCCGCGTCCAAGAGCCGGAACCTTGCCTTCGGCGGCTCGACTGTAGTCCGCTTGACGTAGCTCCACAGGCCGCACTGCAGGCCGATCAGCATGAAGATGTAGGGCTGGTAGGCGATGCCGACGAATGCCGCGCCGACCAGGTAAGTGAGATGAGCCTGCTGCAGCGCCGTTGCCAGGCCCCATTGCCAGCTGCCGGTGCCCTCCTGCCTGTGCTTGAACCGCCAGCGAATCCGCTCCATCTGCCACACGCCGAGGAGCTGCAGCCACAGCCACAGGATCAGCCCCGGCCATCCCTGCTCCCCGAGCATTTCGAAATAGGATGAGTGATAGGCCCGCGCCTTGTCGGTGACGATCTCGTAGGTGACCGTCTCGTTCGGCGGTATGCCGGTCTTCTTCGCCATGCGGTAGGTGAAGCTGTTGCTGCGATAGGCGTCGAACCCGCCGCCGAACGGATGGGCCTTCACATAGTCGAGGGTCCACATCCAGACCGCGACGCGGGTCGAAGCGCTTTCGTCGTCCGAGTGGGTTTCTATCGTACTCATGCGGTCGAGATAGCTTTGCGGCAGGAACGGCACCGCCAGCACCAGCGCCAGGGCACCGACTCCCCCGTAAAGGAAGCGCCGCTTGGCAGAACGCAGCATCAGCACGGCCAGGAACGCGGCGCATACGAGGCCGGTGCGGGCAGCCGTCCCGACGGGGATCAGCAAAGACGCGAAGATCAGGCCGGAGACGAAGGCCCACACGCGCCAGTCGGGCTTGAAGATCGTCCCATGCCGCGCGAGCCAAAGCGCGAGCGGGATCGTCGAGACCGCGGCGGTCGACAGGATGGAACCTTCGTAAAGGCCCGAGTTCTCGCGCACCAGAAGCGCCAGCGCGCCGTAGCCGCCGCCGCCGAACGCTGTCTTTATGCCGCCGTTGATGACGATGGTCGCCAGCGCGAGGACCATCATCAGGGCCGCCGCCTCGATCCTCAGGCGCGTGCGCAGCGTCAACGGCAGGAAAATCGCGAACAGCAACGCCTTCCAGACCCAATCCCACTTGGCGAACGCCTCGACCGGGAAATCGGCGACCGTGGTGGTGTAGGCGCAATAGGCCAGCAAGCCGGCGATGATCGCCTGGCGCAAGGTGAAGCGCGTGCCCTTCTTGCCGTCGAACACCAGCCACCCGCCGAACGCGGCGATGAAGGCGATCAACGACAGCGGGACCGACTGGATCAGCCCCCAGCCGATCTTCTGCGGCGCGACGCAGTCGATGTAGATGTAGACGAGCACCCAGACGAATGGGCGGCGAAGGCCAAAGGCCATCGCCATCGCCACGAAGGCAAGCAGCGCCAG
>DATJHD010000125.1:0-2643 GCA_035494275.1 Croceibacterium sp. | reverse complement strand
ACGATGAACGTGATGCTGCTCTCGGTCAGCGTATGGTCGGGCGCGGAAGGTTCGACGCGTGAGCTGTTCCACTGGATCAGCGCGGCCATCGGCATTCCGGCCATCGCGTTTGCCGGCCGGCCGTTCTTCAAATCGGCGTGGCGGGCGCTGCGCCGCGCCAGCACCAACATGGACGTACCGATCAGCATCGGCGTGCTCGTCACCACCGCGCTCAGCTTCTACGAGACCGCACGCGGGGGCGAGCACGCCTGGTTCGACGGCGCGCTGATGCTGCTGACGTTCCTCTTGATCGGCCGCGTGCTTGACGCAATGATGCGCGACCGCGCCCGCTCGGGCGTCGATGCGCTGCTCGGCCAGGCGGCGCGAGGCGCGATGGTGGTCGGCGCGGACGGAAAGCTTGCATGGCTCGAGGCGGCGCAACTGGCGCCCGGCATGGTCATGCGGGTGGCTGCCGGCGAGCGGCTGGCAGCCGATGGCGCCATCATCTCCGGCCACAGCCGCTTCGACCAGTCGCTGCTCACCGGCGAAAGCGCGCCCATATCCTTGCACGAGGGCGAAAAGGCCCTGGCCGGTACGCTCAACCTCGATGCTCCGGTGGACGTGCGCGTGAGCCATGCCGGGCACGATACGACGCTGGCCGAGATCGTTCGCCTGATGGAGGCGAGCACCCAGAACCGATCGCGCTACGTTCGCATCGCCGACCGCGCCGCAAGGCTTTACGCGCCCGTGGTGCACACCCTCGCGGCGCTGACGGTGGTCGGCTGGCTGATCGCCGGTGCCGGTCTCTATCAGGCGCTGGTGACCGGCGTCGCGGTGCTCATCATCACTTGTCCTTGTGCGCTCGGGCTCGCGGTGCCGGTGGCGCAGGTCGTCGCCAGCGGGTCGCTGATGCGCGCCGGCATCATGGTCAAGGACGGCTCGGCTCTCGAGCGGCTGGCGCCTGTCGACCGCGCCCTGCTCGACAAGACGGGCACCCTGACGCTGGGAAGGCCGCAGCCCGACACGGCTGCGCTGGCCTCGCTCGATGGGCGAGACGCGCAAGTCGCGCTGGCGCTCGCCTCCCACAGCCGGCATCCGCTGGCACGCGCCCTGGCGAACGCCCTGGCCCGGCGTGGCGTTTCGCCGGCCAAGGTCGAGAATGTACGCGAGAAGCCCGGTGAAGGCGTGTTTGCCGACTGGCGCGGCCTGCACGTCGCGCTGCGCCGCCCGGACGGCGCATCCGGCGGTATTGCCGCGTCGCTGCATATCGAGGGCGAGCCTGCCCGGCTGATCCCCTTTTCCGACCGATTGCGGCCGGACGCCAAGGCCGCGCTGGCCCAACTCTCCAGGCTCGGCATCGAGTGTTCGATCCTCTCCGGCGACCGGTCCGAGGCGGTAGCCGAGATTGCCCGGCAAACCGGGCTTACGGCGCAAGGCAATGCCCGGCCACAGGACAAGCAGGCGCTCGTCGGCACGCTGCGGGCGAGCGGACGCAAGGTGCTGGTGGTCGGCGATGGCCTCAACGACGGCCCCGCGCTCGCCGCCGCCGACGCGTCGATGGCGCCGGGCTCGGCAAGCGACGTCGGCCTGCAAGCGTCCGACCTCGTCTTCGTGCACGACTCACTGCTGGCGCTTCCCCGCGCCGTTCGCGGCGCGCGGCGGACGATGGCGGTGGTGCGGCAGAACTTCGCGCTCGCCATCGGCTACAACATGCTCGCGGTACCGCTGGCGATCGCCGGCGTGGTCACGCCGATGGTCGCCGCGATCGCCATGTCCACGAGCTCGCTGATCGTCGTCGGTAATTCGCTGCGCCTCGCGAGGGCGGCGCGATGACCGTCCTCCTTTTCCTTATCCCGGCAGCCCTGGCGATCGGCGGCCTCGGCCTTGCCGCGTTCTTCTGGGCGCTGCGCAACGGCCAGTTCGAGGATCCCGAAGGCAACGCCGCGCGCATCCTCATCGAGGACGACGAATGAACCCGCCGGTCCTCGTCTTCGCCGCCGCGGCGCTTATCCCGGCGATGACGGCGCCCGCGGACGGCACGCCCGGGACGATCGGAACCGTGGCCTTCGCCGTGGCGCTGTGCGACGGCGGCAGCCTCGTGCTCTCCCTCGGCAGCGGCGCCCCGCAACCGGCGACGCCTTGCTCGTGCGCCAAGGGCTGCCGCGAGGCCCGGCGCCGGTGGATTGACCGAAAGCAATGATGGGACCTCGCGAGCCTGCGATGCAGGCTGGCATGTGGCCCTATCACCCCGACCTGCTGGCGAGACCGGTCCCGCGCTACACCAGCTTCCCGACCGCAGCCGAGTTCTCACCGGTCGACGAAAGCGCTTATCGCGATGCCTTGTCGACCGCGACCGGCGACGTGTCGCTCTACGTGCACATCCCGTTCTGCGACAGGATCTGCTGGTACTGTGGCTGCAACACTGCCGCCGCCAACAAGGCGCAGCGCCTTGCCACCTATCTCGACGCGCTGCACCGGGAGATTGCTCTCGTCGCGGCGCAACTGCCGGCGAGCGCGAGGGTACGGCGCATCGCCTTCGGCGGCGGCAGCCCGAACGCGCTCAACCCGGTCGATTTCATCCGCCTGTTCGACGAGCTGGTGCTGCATTTCCCGCTGGAGGAGCCGGTCGTCTCGATCGAGCTCGATCCTCGCGCGCTGACCGCG
>DATJHD010000124.1:0-3901 GCA_035494275.1 Croceibacterium sp. | reverse complement strand
TCTGCCATGCAATACCTCCCCTACGCGACGGCTTTAGCGAGTTTTGTCGGGCCGCTGAGACACACCTTGTTGAAGTCCGATTTCGGTCAAAGTGAGAAGTTACGGCAGCGCGATGACACAGACGGTCTACCTTCGACAACGGATAGCCATGTTTGTTAAGGGCGCGTACTCAAAATAGCCCTAGCTCTGGACTGCACCCTTTGGGATGGACAGGCGTGATGCCTTTCAATTGGCCATCTGCCGGGCGCGTTCCTCTTCAAACTTAATAGGACTTTTGTATCCGAGCGCTGAGTGGCGCCGCTTTGCGTTATAGACGTCTTCGATGAAACGCGGCAAAGAGGCAGCGACATCCTCGAAAGTCTCGTACTCCATCAGGTAGACCTCCTCGACCTTGAGTGTCTTCATGAAGCTCTCGGCCTTGGCGTTGTCGTAGGGGTTGCCGCGTCGACCCATCGAACCCTTGAGGCCGTGTTTGGCGAGCTGGGCGCGGTAATCCTCAGAAGCGTACTGCGAACCGCGATCGGAGTGATGGATGCACCCTGGTAGCGGTCGGCGCGCCGCGACGGCGGCTCGAAGTGCGGCAAGCGCCAAACGTGCATCGATCCGCTTGCCGATCGCATAGCCGACAACTCGCCGTGACCAGGCGTCTAGGATCGCGGCGAGATAGACGAACCCGGTCGCGATCGCGATGTAGGTGATGTCGGCGACCCAGAGCTGGTTCAGTTTTGTCGGCACAATGTTCTTGGCGAGGTTCGGGAAGACAGGCCCGTCGTGATCGCTGTCGGTCGTTGCAATGAAACGACGGCGCGGCCGCACGGACAGGCGGTTTTCCTTCATCAGTCGCATGACCTTCTTGTGGTTGACGATGTGGCCTTCTCCATGCAACTCGGCAGTCACGCGCCGGTAGCCATAAGCCGGCCACTCAGCGCAGACTTCCTTAATCTGCTCGACCAGCCGTGCTTCGTCGATGGGCTGGATTTCCGGCTCATCGTAGTATGTTGAGCGCGCGAGCCCCATCAGCCGGCATCCTTCTGCGACTGAGAGACCACGGGGCCGGCAACAACGGACGTGCTCGCGCTTCTCAGCTGGCGAACGTGCCGCGAGGCCCCCTTTAAAAACTCGTTCTCGAGCGCGAGCTTGCCGACGAGGCGCTCAAGTGCCGCGATGCGCGCCTCATAATCGGCCAGCACATCCGCGGCGGCGGCGTCGCTGTCGAGCCCGCCGGCATCGTACTTGGCGACCCAGATCTTGATCAGGTTACGGCTGATGCCGTGGAGCTTGGCGAGGGCGTGGGGCGACTCTCCGCCCAGGAACTCCTGGACGACCTGCCGCTTGAACTCGATCGAATGCGTGCGGTGCTTAGCCATGGGCTTTCTCCTCGAAAGCCCGGTTCAGTTAGCCGATTCTCAGGTCCCCCACCTGTCCACTCCCAGGGGTGCACTCCACATCGGCATCCAATTTTGACCCTCTCGAGCGACGAGTTCGGGCGGTAGCGGTCGCGCTGTCGGAGCTGGTTGGGGTTGCGGAGACAGCGCGAGCGCGGGTTTGGGTGTGATCGTCAGCGCGGCTTTTGAAGCGCCAGCTGTCGTTGCCGGTTTCGATGATGTCACAGTGATGGGTCAGGCGATCGAGCAATGCGGTCGTCATCTTGGCGTCCGCGAAGACGCTCGGCCATTCCCCGAAGGCGAGGTTGGTGGTGACGATGATCGAGGTGCGCTCGTAGAGCCGGCTGACGAGGTGGAACAGGAGTTGGCCGCCGGATTGGGCGAAGGGCAAATAGCCGAGTTCATCGAGGATGACGAAGTCCATTCGGGTGAGATGATCAGCGAGCCGACCCTGCCGAGCGTTGCGAGCCTCGGTCTCGAGCCGGTTGACGAGATCGACCACGTTGTAGAACCGGCCGCGGGCGCCGGAGCGGATGCAGCTTCTGGCGATGGCGATCGCAAGGTGGGTCTTGCCGGTGCCGGTCCCGCCGACCAGCACCGCATTGCGCTGCTGGGTGATGAATCCGCCGCTGGCAAGCTCGTTGACGAGAGTCTCGTTGATCGGCGTGTGCTCGAATTGGAAGTCGTCGAGGTCCTTGGCGAGCGGCAGCTTGGCAATGGTGAGTTGGTACTTGATCGAGCGTGCCTGCTTCTCGCTGATCTCGGCATTGAGCAGATCGCCGATGATACGCTGAGGTTCGTGCTGGCGTTTGACGGCCGTGACCATGATCTCGTCGAAGGCGGCCTTCATGCCGAAGAGCTTGAGCTCGCCCATGAGGTCGAACAGTTGGGATCGTTCCATCAGATGGTCCTCCTGAGGTTGTCGTAACGGGCACAATCGGCGATGGGCGTATGGCGCAGCGTCAGGGCGGCAGGGGTGAGGATCGTGGCCGGGGGGGCGGGATCACGCTGGCGGGCAAGGATGTTGAGGACGACGTCGGCGGAGTGGACACCATGGGCGATCGCTTCGGTGCAGGCGGCCTCGACCGCCGGCAGCCCGTCGGTGAGCACCGCGGTGAGGATGTCGACCATCTGCCGATTGCCATCGTCGGCGCTGGCGAGCTTGCGCCGCACGCGCTCCATCGCCGCCGGCAGCACCCAGTCCTTGAAGGGTGCGCCGTTGCGCAAGGCGCCGGGCTTGCGGGCGAGCACCGGCACGTAATGCCAGGGGTCATAAACCGTGTCGCCGCGGCCGAACGAGCGGGGATGCTCGCCGACGATCCGCCCGTCCTGGCGGATGATGATGCGGTCGGCATAGGCATGAACCTCAACCGGCCGCCCGACCGCGCTGGCAGCCACCGAGTACTTGTTGTTGTCGAAGCGAACCAGGCAGGTTTTCGAGACCGATGCCGGCACCGCGTGGAAACCGTCGAACCGGCCGGCATAGGGGACGAGCTTCGGCCGCTCCGCCTCGAACACCTCCCAGATCGTCTGCTCGCTCAGCTCCGGATGGCGATGCGCTTTGGCGTAGGCGATGCATTTATCGAGCAGCCAGGCGTTCATCTCGTCGTAGGTCTTGAACCGCAGCCGAGGCGTGAAGAAGCGCTCGCGGACGAGCCCGACCTGGTTCTCAACTTGACCCTTCTCCCAGCCCGATGCCGGCGTGCAGGCGACCGGCTCGACCAGGTAATGACTGCACATCTGCAGGAAGCGGCGATTGTAGACGCGGCCCTTGCCCACGAAGACCGTCTCCACCGCCGTTTTCATGTTGTCGTAGATGCCGCGTCCGCAGGTGCCCTTGAACAGGGCGAAGGCCCGGTCGTGGGCGTCGAACACCATCTCCTGCGTCTCGCGCGGGTAGGCCCGTACGAACAGCATGCGGCTGTGACACAGCCGGACATGGGCGACCTTCACGATCACCGTCACTCCGCTCAATAGGACGACCTCGTGGCTCCAGTCGAACTGGT
Organism: Croceibacterium sp.; assembly: GCA_035494275.1. GTDB lineage: Bacteria > Pseudomonadota > Alphaproteobacteria > Sphingomonadales > Sphingomonadaceae > Croceibacterium_B. The sequence goes on along the minus strand of DATJHD010000124.1, from coordinate 510 downwards.
AGGCTTCCCCCGGAGCAAAGCTCAGTGGGACATAGGCCGCAGCCGTCGCTTGCCCATGCTGCTTGGCCCATCGCCCGGCGTAACGGCGCACAGCGTCGTAGCCGCCCTCGTAACCGCCCCTGCGAAGTTCCTCGAAGATCCGGATCAGCGTCAGCTGCTCACGGGCCGGCTTGGCCGCATTGCCTGACAACAGGTCGTCGAGCTCCGCCGTCCATCGTCCGAGCTTCGGCCGTGGCTGGACGTTCCGCTCGTACTCGAACGCCGTCTCGCCCGACCGCAGCACCTTGCGGACCGTGTTGCGGGACACCTTCAGGTCCCGCGCAATCTCCCTGATCGTCTTGCCTTTGATAAAATGCGCGCGCCGAATCCGGCCAATCGTCTCCACTGTCAGCATTCCCCCTCACCGCTCGCTCGAATCAGAGCGAGCAGCGCATCAGCCCAACCTTCAGGGGGTCAATTTTGGACGCCGATCCCCCGACTCAGGGGGTCAAAATTGCACGCCGAATGACA
>DATJHD010000123.1:0-3187 GCA_035494275.1 Croceibacterium sp. | reverse complement strand
CCAGGTCGAGCGCATCGACGCCGAGCGCGACTATGTCCGCCTCCATGTCGGCGACCGCAGCTACCTGCTCTTGCAGACGATCGCCGGGCTTGAGGAAAGGCTCGATCCCGAGAAGTTCATCCGCATCCATCGCTCGACGATCCTGCGGCGCGACGGGATCAGCCGTTTGCGCCACGAGGGCCTCGGGGTCTGGTCGGCCGAGCTGGCGAACGGGGAAACGCTGCGCATCGGCCGGACTTACTTGCACAAGGTCAAGGCGATGGCCGGCCGCTGACGCAGGAAAGGGCGCCCCCGCAAAGGAGCGCCCCGCTTTGCTCGGCTTTTTGGGATCAGCGCACGGCCAGGCCCGTATCTGCCTTCTTGCTGTCGAAGTCCCGCAGGATATCGGCGACATAGTGCCGGTACTGCTCGCTCGTGTTCCTGTAGCAGTACTTGGTGCTGCCTTTCATCGCCTTGTCCTCGGTCACGCCGCACTTTTCGCGCGCGGCCTGGTCGAATCGCTGCGCCAGCGCGGCGCGTCCGGCCGAGGTGCCGAGGTCGAGGTCGTTGTAGCTCAGCGACGCGGTCCCCTTCTGGTTGTCCGCCGCCATGGCGGGCGCGGCGGCGGCCGAAAGCATCGCGGCGGCAAGAGCGGCGAGGGCGAGAGTGGGGGTCTTCATCGATTATCTCCTCTTTGAAGCGCCACGGTCCGCCGGGACTGCAGGCGAACCGTGGCGCAGGACAGGAGTTACCGAGGGCTACGATTGTAGTCGCGCGCGCTTCGATCAGCCAACTGCTTGTTCCGACGAATGAATCCGGCAGCCGACGAACGGCCGACCGGGATCGGCGAAGCGCCGATTTCACGCCTCAAGGCGAGCGGGCGACGATCGCCGGCCTGGTTTGACGCGTCGATCAGGCAGGTCTGCTGTGGATTGCGGGGCGAGCTGGCACGGGGCCGCGCATGACTTACGCGAGCGTCGCCGGGATCGCCGGGCACGCGTCGTTCGCGAGACTATTCGGCCTTCGCCGGCGTTTCCCCCAGCGGCGCGATCGGGCCGGCGGCCGACCGGCCGCAATGGCCCCCCGCGAGAGGCGCTGGCCGAGCGCCCCTGGTCCGGCGCATGGGTTATGAGCAAGGCGCGGGCGCGATCGCCCGCGCCTTGCCCGCTATGGATCAGCCCTGCTGCGGCTTCTTGCCGAGAAGCCCGGCGAAGCGGGCCTGCAGCTGCTTCAGCGCATCCCGGTAGCACGCGCCGGCACTGTCGGAACGAAGGCGCGATCCAGACGTCATATTGCTCATCCCGCACACCTCACGCGCCGCCTCGTGGAGGCGCCGATCCAGTTCCTTGGCGCCCGCGGGCGTGGTCAGATCGAGATCGCTGTATTGCACCTCGACGGACTTACCCTGTTCGCCGGCGGCGAAGGCAGGAACGCTGGTGGCGGTAAGGGTCGCGGCGCCGAGCGCGGCGAGAACGAGCTTGCTGGTGGTCATCGGGCATCTCCTCCTATGATGCGTCACGGCCCGAGGGGGACTGACCCCCGAGCCGTCGCGATGCAGGGTAAGCCCGGCCACGCCCGTCGTTGCCCGTCCATCGACCGGGCATCCGCCTGTCCCGATAAATGAATCCGCCGGCCGACGAACGGCCGACCGAGACCGGCGAAGCGCCGATTGGCAAATGCCCCCGGCTACCCCAGATAAGACCGCGATGACGGCGGTATTCTTCACGTTCCTTTTCGGAGTCGCGAATTTCGCGCTGCACAAGGCCGTTCTCGAGAGCCGCCATCCGCTCCTCGGCCGGATGCCGTTCATGAACATGCTCGGGCCGAAAGCCAGCCTGGCGGCCGAGTTCGTCGTCCTGCTGGGGGCAATGTTGCTGGTGGGCAGCGGCAACCTCGCCTGGGCGTGGGCTTACCTCGGCTACACGGTCGTGAACGGCGTCGCGGCCTGGCTGATCCTGACCCGGCGAGTCTGAGCGGAACCTCGCCCCGGGGCGCGCGGTTCTAGACGCCTATGTTGCCGACGAACGGGATCTGGCTGGTGGTCAACGGCGCCAGCGGCGGCCATGACGGACAAGCGCTTGCGGGCGTGAAGTCGAGTTGCCGGGAGGCCGGACTCGCGATCGAGCGGATCGTCGCCTTCCCCGATCAACCGCTGCCGACCGGCGACGCGCTCGATAGCGCGGGCATCTCGACAATCGCCGTGTTTGCAGGAGACGGCACCGTGAACGCGCTGGTCAGCGCGCTCGACGGCTGGGACGGCGCGGTGCTGGTGCTTCCGGGGGGCACGATGAACCTGCTTTATCATCGCCTGCACGCCGAGCGGCCGATCGGCGAAGTCGTCCGTCTCGCCGCCGAGGGCGAGGCGCGGCGCGCGCGTCCGGGCGTGATCCGTTGCAGCGCGGGCACGGCCTTTGCCGACCTGCTCGCGGGACCCGGGACCAGCTGGCACCGGGTTCGCGAGGCGATGCGTGACGCCGATATCGTCGGCGTTGCGGCCCATGCGGCGCAGGCGCTCGGTGCAACGCTTGGTGAGCCGGGAGTCGCCTGCCGCCAGCCCGAGAGCGGCCGAACGAGGGACTACCCGCTCATCATGCTGACCCCGACCGACCGGGGCATCGTGGCAAACGGCTATTGTGCCGAGACCGCGGGTGAATACGTCGAGGGCGGCTGGGCCGTGCTGCGGCGTCGCTTCCGCGAGGGTCCGCACGACGAACTCGGCCTCGCGCCCCACGTGACGTTGGCCAGCACGACGGGCGATTCCGTTTCGCTTCTGCTCGACGGGGAACCGGCCGAATGCCCGGCCGAGGAAGTTTTCCGGCTGGTCCCTTGCGGGGTCGACCTGCTAGCGACCGGGCCCGATGGCCGATAAGACGCTCCTGTTCCACATCTCGGACATTCATTTCGGGCTCGAGGACGACCGGTCGCTCGACTGGGTGGTGCAGGAAATCGCCGAGAAGCGGCCGGCTGCGGTCGTCATCACCGGCGACCTCACGATGCGGGCGCGCCCGCGCGAGTTCGACGCCGCGTGCCACTGGATTCGCTCGCTGGATGTTCCGGTCACGGTCGAGGTCGGCAACCACGACCTGCCGTACTTCAATCTGCTTGAGCGGTTCGTCACCCCTTACAAGCGCTTCCAGAGCATCCGGCGCGTGGTCGAGTGCCCGATCGATCTGCCCGGACTCGCCATCGTGCCGCTCAAGACCGTGCG
>DATJHD010000122.1:0-6841 GCA_035494275.1 Croceibacterium sp. | reverse complement strand
ATTGTCGCGCTCGTCGAGGATCTGGAAGTCGACCTTGCGCTGCTCGGCCTCGCGCCGCTGGGCGAGCGCCTGTTCCTCGGCCTGCGCCTTGGCCTGGGCCGCGGCTTGCTGCTCCTCGGCGCGCTGGCGCTCTTCCTCGTTGAGGTCGGCGAGGCTGCGGCAGGGCGAACCGGTGACTTGCGGCGTGACGTCGTTGGCGCGCAGGAACGGCAGCAGCTCGCGTGTCGAAATCGCGAAGTAAAAGCCGGCCTCGGCCGACGTCGTCTCGGCCCCGAAGCTGTTCACGCCGACCACGCGCCCGCACGAATCGAGCAAGGGCCCGCCCGAGCTGCCGCGCGCGATCGGGGCCGTGTGCAGCAAGGAGTCGAACTGGCGGCTCGGGCGCCGGCCGGCGAGCGAACCGCTTGATTGCACCGGCGGCTGGGGCCGGAACAGGTCCGAGATGCTGAGACCCTGGGCGATGTCCACGTTTTGCGGATAGCCGACAGCGACGACCGGGCCGCTCTCGGTGTTGGGATTGCCGGAGATCGTCAGGGGGGGAAGATGCATCGGCTTCGTGCTGGCGATAAGCGCCAAGTCGTTGCGCGGGCTCACGGCAACCAGCCGCCCGTAAACCGCCTCGCCGCCGTCCGAAGGAACGATGCCGATGGACAGGCTCGGATCGCCCTGCGTCTCCTGCACGACATGCGAATTGGTGACGACCTGCTCGGGCGACACGGCAAAGCCGGTGCCGTGGGACACCGGCGTCAGCTGGTCGCCGTTCTTCTGGAGAATGATGATCCGCACCACGCCGCGCGCCGCCGCGTCGATGTCCGCCGGATCGGCGTGAACCGGCACCGCCGCGAAAAACGCGAGACAGGCCAAAAGGGCAGCGAGGCGGCGAAGCATGGGCGCGCCTTCCGTTTACGGCACAGGCTGTTTTGAACGCAAGCGGCGGGAAGCGGGGCAGGGCCGGGCGTGGCAAGGGTCGGTCCATCGACCTATGGAGACCGCGTATGAGTTACATGATCAAAGGCCTGGCGCGCGGGGCGTTCGCGCCGCTGTTCGGCCTCGACGACGCCGAGCTCGCGGCGCGTGGTGCGCGGCGTGTCGTTGCCGATGACGACTCGTTCCCGTGCCGCGTGAGTCTCGAAGACGCCGCGATCGGCGAGACGCTGATCCTGCTGAACCACGTGAGCAACGATGTCGCCGGGCCCTACCGAGCGGCCCACGCAATCCTGGTGCGCGAGCGCTGCCAGGACATCGAGCCGCTGGTCGGACGCACACCACCGGTGTTCGCCAGGCGCACGCTGAGCCTGCGTGGCTTCGACGCGAGCGGCGATCTCATCGTCTCGCGCGTCAGCCCGCCCGACGAGCATGACAGCGCGATCCGCGAGCTGCTGAGCAACCCGCAAGTCCACCACATCGACGCGCACAATGCCGGCCACGGCTGTTTCGCAGCGCGCATCGAGCGCTATATGGAGAAAGCATCATGATCGACGCACAAACCGCATGGGAAGCGTTTGCCCGGCGCGACAGGACCTTCGACGGCCGTTTCGTGATCGGCGTGCTGACGACCGGCATCTATTGCCGCCCCTCGTGCGCGGCGCGCCAGCCGCAGCGGCAGAACGTGCGCTTCTTTGCCGATGGCGTGGAGGCGCGGGCGGCGGGATTGCGCGCGTGCAGGCGCTGCCGGCCCGACGAGGTCGCCCGTGACGAGGCGGCGGTGCTGGCCGCCATCGACGAAATCAAGACCAGCGCCGAAGACCTTGGAGCGAGGCCGCAATTGGCCGAGCTGGCCCAGGCGGTCGGCTATTCGCCGACGCATTTCCAGCGCGTGTTCAGACGCGCGACCGGCCTCTCGCCCGCGGCTTATGCGCGCGCGCTGCGCGAGGAGCGGGCGCGCGAGGCGCTGAGCAGCGGCGCCTCGGTGACGGAGGCGATCTATGGCGCCGGGTTCGAGGCCGCCTCCCGCTTCTACGATTCGATGGCAGGCAAGCTCGGCATGGCGCCCTCGGCCTGGGTGAGGGGTGGCGAGGGCGTGCGGATCAACTGGGCCGTGGTGGCCACGAGCCTCGGGCCGATGCTGGTCGCCGCCACGGGCAAGGGAGTGTGCCGGCTGTCGTTCAACGAGGGTCATGAGGATCTCGCCGCGCGCTTTCCGAACGCCCAGCTGGTCGAAGGCGGCCCGGAGTTTGCCGCGTTGCTGCAGCAGGTGGTCGATGCGGTCGAGCATCCAGGCACCGGCAGTGATATCCCGCTCGACGTGCGCGGCACGGCATTTCAGGAGCGGGTCTGGGCCGAGCTGCGCAAGATCCCGCCGGGCGAGACCCGGTCCTACGCCGAGATCGCCGCCGCCGCCGGCAAGCCGAGCGCGGTCCGCGCGACCGGCAGCGCCAACGGGGCGAACAATGTCGCTGTCCTCATCCCGTGCCACCGGGTAGTGCGCTCCGACGGCTCGCTTGGCGGCTATGCCTACGGGCTCGACATCAAGCGCGAGTTGCTCGCACGGGAGGCCAAGTGAATCAGGAACTGCGCGATCGGTTCGGCAAGCTGCATCAGCCGGGCAAGCCGGTTCTGCTGTACAATATCTGGGACGTCGCCAGCGCCAGGGCCGTCGCCGCCGCCGGCGCCCCGGCCCTGGCGACGGGAAGCTACGCCATCTCCGAGGCCAACGGCTACAAGGATGGCGAGCAGATCCCGTTCAACCTCTATCTCGATTGCACGCGCCGGATCGCGCAGGGCGTGAACCTTCCCGTCACCGCCGACTTCGAAAGCGGCTTCGCGGTCGATCCGGCCCGGTTGGCCGATCATGCGCAGTACCTCGCCGAAACGGGCGCTGTCGGCTGCAATTTCGAGGACGGGGAAGTCGGCGGTTCCGGCCTGCACCCCATCGCCGAGCAGGCGAAGCGCGTGGCGGCCGTCTCCGGCAGCGGCCTGTGGGTCAATGCTCGCACCGATCTGTTCTTCCGCCGGTTCCTTGCGGGCGGCGACCGCAACGATCGCTCGTTGCTCGCCGAGACGATGGAGCGCGCGGCGGCCTATGCCGATGCCGGCGCGCACAGCCTGTTTGTGCCGGGGCCGAGCGACCGCGACCTCATAGCGGAAATCTGCGAGCGCAGCCCGCTGCCGGTCAACATCCTGATGCTGCCCGGCACTCCCGACTGGCCCGTGCTGGCCGAGGCGGGGGTCGCGCGGGTGAGCTGGGGCGCGGGGCCCTGGCGCAAGGCGATGCAGGCGCTGACCGAGGACGCGACGGCGCTTTATCGATAAAGGTGTGGGCTGGCGGAGCCGCGGCTCGACCGGCTCTCGCTGGCCTTCTAGACAATCGCCCATGGATGGGACACCCGCCGCGGAGGCCAAACCGAACCTCGCCCTGCGCATCCTGCGCTTTCCGATCACCCTGATCATGATCGAGGCGATCGTCTTCATCTTCATCGGCGGCGCCCTCGAGGCGGCGGACACGGCGAAGCGGATCGGGCTTTCGCGCGCCGGATTCTTCTTGTTCGTCCTCGTCGGCGCGGTCGTGCTGATCCTCGTGTGGAAGGCGATGCGCCGCTGGCTGGAAGGCGAGCGGGATCGCGAGTTTACCCTGCCCGGCGCCGGCGCGGAGCTCGGAGCCGGCCTGCTCGCCGGCTTTCTCCTCTTCTCGCTGATGACCGGCCTCGTGGCATTGCTCGGCGGTATCGAGCTCGTCGGCACGCGCCCCTTCGCCAAGACGCAGTTCTGGGAGTGGGCGGCGCTCGGCGTCGCCAGCGGCCTGTTCGAGGAGACGCTTTTCCGGGGTATCCTGCTTCGCCAGCTCGAGCGCCTGGTCGGCACCTGGTGGGCGTTGGCCGCGACGGCGGTCCTGTTCGGTGCGCTGCACATGTTCAATCCCGACGCAACATGGACCGGTGCCGCCAGCATCATGATGGAAGCCGGCATCCTCCTCGGCGCAGCCTATCTCTACACCCGGCGGCTGTGGCTGGCGGCCGGGCTTCATGCCGCGTGGAACTTCACGCAAGCCTGGGTCTTCAGCATTCCGGTTTCGGGAACCGGCCAATCGCTCGGCATTCTCGTGACCCGGCGGAAGGGTCCCGACTGGCTGACCGGCGGCGACTTCGGCCTCGAGGCGTCGATGGCCGCCGTGTTCGTCGCCACCGTCGCCGGCTTGTTCCTTCTGTGGAAGGCGCACCAGAAGGGCGGCTTTGTCGCCCCGATGTGGTCCCGGCGGGGCTCAGACGAAACTGTACGGGTCGATGTCGACGCTGACGCGCACGCCTTTCGGGAAGATTAGCGCGCCGAGCCAGGAGCGAATCACGTTCTGCAGTTCGGCGGAGCGGCGGGCGTTGACGAGCAGGCGATAGCGATAGCGGCCGCGCAGGAGCGAGAGCGGCGCGGGCGCGGGGCCCAGGATGTGGACGTCCGGCACATCGGGGCGAGTCCCGCCGATGGCGCGCGCGGCCTCCTTCGCCTCGGCTTCGTCCTCGCTCGACACTATAATGGCCGCCCAGCGGCCGAACGGCGGGGCGCCGGCGTGGCGGCGGGCGGCGGTCTCGGCTTCGTAGAACGCGTCGCGGTCGCCGGCGGCGAGGGCGGCGATCACCGGGGCTTCGGGATGGCGCGTCTGGATCAGCACTTCGCCGGGCTTGTCGCCGCGTCCGGCGCGCCCGGCGACCTGGGCGACCTGCTGGTACGTCCGCTCGGCCGCGCGCAAGTCGCCGCCTTCGAGGCCGAGGTCGGCATCGACCACCCCGACCAGCGTCAGCTGCGGGAAGTGAAAGCCCTTGGTGACGAGCTGGGTGCCGACGATCACGTCGATCGCGTTTTCCTCGACCTGCAAGACGAACGCGGCGGCCTTCTCGGGCGAATTGAGTGTGTCGGACGTGGCGATCGCCAGCCGCGCTGCGGGCAAGAGCTCGGCGACCTCGTCGGCGATACGCTCGACGCCCGGGCCGCAGGCGACGAGGCATTCGGGCTCGCCGCACTCGGGGCAGCGGTCCGGCGGCGTCGTCTCGTGCCCGCAGTGGTGACAGGCGAGGCGGCGGCTCAGGCGGTGCTCGACCAGCCAGGCGCTGCAATTCGGACACTGGAAGCGGAACCCGCAATTGCGGCACAGCGTCAGCGGAGCGTAGCCGCGACGGTTGAGGAACAGCAGCGACTGCTCGCCGCGTTCGAGCCGTTCGCGCATCGCGGCAACCAGCCGCGGTGCGAGCCAGCGGCCGCGCTCGGGTCTTTCCTTCGTCAGGTCGAGCGTGTCGATCCTCGGCAGTTGCGCGCCGCCGAAGCGGTCGGCGAGCTCGACTGTCGTGTAAACGCCCGCCTCGGCCATCTGCAGGCTTTCGAGCGCGGGCGTAGCGCTCGAGAGGATCACCGGAAGGCGCTCAAACCGGGCGCGCATCACGGCGACGTCGCGCGCGTTGTAGCGCACCCCTTCGTCCTGCTTGAAACTGATTTCGTGCGCCTCGTCGACCACGATCAGGCCGAGCTTCGCATAGGGCAGGAACAGCGCCGAGCGTGCGCCGACGACCACCTGCGCCTCTCCTCCCGCGATGGCCCGCCAGGCCCTGCGCCGCTCGGTCGACTTGAGCGAGGAGTGCCACACCACCGGCGCTGCGCCGAAGCGCTCCTCGAACCGGCGCAGGAACGCTTGCGTCAGCGCGATCTCCGGCAGCAGCACCAGCACCTGCCGCTCCTCCCCCAGCGCGGCGGCGATGGCTTCGAAATAGACCTCGGTCTTGCCCGAGCCGGTGACGCCGTCGAGCAGGAACGGCGCGAAGCCGCCTGCCATCACCGCCGAGACGAATTGCTCCGCCGCCTCGCGCTGGCAGGGCGTCAGCTCGGGAGCCGCGAAGTCCGCGCGCGCGCGCGGGTAAGGGCGGTCGCAATCGACTTCGACCGGCTCAAGCACGCCCTGGTTGGCCAGCCCGCGCAGCACGCCTTCGGAAACGCCGGCGATGCCGGCCAGCTCGCGGATCGTTGCCTGCTCGCCTTCCAGCGCCTCGATCGCCGCCTGGCGCTGCGCCGTCATGCGTTCGGGCATTCCGCCGGTCAGGCGGTACTCGATCATCGTCGCCGGACCGCGCAGCGCCCCGCCGCTCGCCAGCACCATGCGCGCGACCGAGGCGAGCGAGGCGCAATAGTAGTCGGCGGTCCATTCGATCAGCCGCCTGAGCTCGGCCTTGAGCGGCGGCACCGGCAGCACCGCCAGCAGCGGGCGCAGCTTGGCCTCGGGGACTTCGGTCGCCGGCAACCGCTCGGCTTCCCAGGCGATGCCGACGATCTGCCGCGGGCCGAGCGGCGCAACCACCACGGAACCCGGCTCGACCCGCATCCCGTCCGGCACGCGATAATCGAGCGGGCCGAGCGCGGCGTTGAAGATGACGAGGCGGACGCGGTTCATGGGGAGGGGTCATATGGGGGGGACTGAGCCGGCGCGGCAAGGGTGGCACCCGGCGTTATCGCCCCATATAGCGGCGCACGATGGCCGACGAATCGCCCCTCGATCGCTTCAAGCAGGCGCTGACCGGCGCCGCGCGCGCGATCGCCCACGAGCCGGAGGCCGACGTCGCGTGGACCGCCGACGTGCCGGCAATGCAGGGCAAGGCGATGCGCGTGCCGATGCCGGGCCGCAACCTGCCGGCCGACGCGGCGCGTGAGGCGCGCGGGTTCGCCGACAGCTTCGCGCTGCGTCTCAGGCACCACAACGAGGCGATGCACTTGCGCGGCATGCCGGCGGAGCCCGGCGCGCGCGCCGCCTACGACGCGATCGAACGCGTGCGCTACGAGGCGCTCGGCGAGAACAATTATGCCGGGATGCGCGAGAATCTCGCCTCGGCGACCGACCTGCGCACCCGCTCGGACCCGATCTCGCGCGCGA
>DATJHD010000121.1:0-6920 GCA_035494275.1 Croceibacterium sp. | reverse complement strand
GGCCCTGGCTCCGCACCCGAACCCGGCCAAGCCGCGGCCGACCAGTGCACGGTGGACTTCATGACCAACTTCTGGGCGTGGTACCGCCAGTGCCAGACACCGCCCGGGGGCCAACCGCCGCAATAACGGGGGAGGCGGGACGTAAAACGGGCGGCGCGCTGCTCTCCGGCGGCGCGCCGCCCGCGCGTTTCCGGCCCGGCGCCATGGACTTGCCTTCGCCGCGCGCGAATGCCGCCGTTTCGTTCAGCACCGATGTGCTAGTCTTGCCGGCGCAATGACGGTGGAGCCGCAATGACTGAGCAGCGCAAGCCGGCGCCGGTGGAGGCCGATCATCCCCGCAGCGCGGCCATGGACCTCATCTGCTATCTGCACCCGGGCTGGGAGCCGCTGATCCGCCCGGCCGCGGCCACGCGCGCCTGGATGGACGCGACGCCCGAGGCGTTCGCTTATCGCTGCCTGCCGCTCAATATTGCCAACGCGCATGGCTGGGAGATCCTGACGCCGTTCGGCTTCGAGGCCATGTGGAGCGGCGGAACAAGCACGGCCGACGTCTCGGTCCGCCTGCCGGCGGGCGCCCGCAATGACCTCGCGCCGGTCTCGCTGTTCGGGCAGGGGGTGCTCACCCTTCACATCTTCGGCCTGTTCCGCACCCCGCCGGGCTGGAACCTCTGGGTCGGTGGCTCGCCCAACAGCCCCAAGGACGGCATCTATCCGCTTTCGGGCATCGTCGAGACCGATTGGTCGCCCTACACCTTCACGATGAACTGGCGCTTCACGCGGCCCAATCATTGGGTGCGGTTCGAGGAGAAGGAGCCCATCTGCTTCATCTATCCGGTGCAGCGTGGCTATCTCGATGAGGTCAGGCCGAAATTCGTGCCGATGGAGAAGGACCCGGAGCTGATGCGCCAGTTCAAGGCGTGGAGCGCCTCGCGCGACCAGTTCCAGGCCAAGGTGGCGAAGGAGCAGCCCTCCGCCGGCTCCGAAAAATGGCAGAAGCGCTACTACCGCGGCGTCGACATGGACGAGAAGCCGGGGGTGCCGGACCACCAGATCAAGCCGCGCCCGGCCGCCTTCGCGCCGGGCGAGGCCGAGCCGCATGCCGCGGCCGCGCCGGCGGCGCCCCAGCCGCAACGGCGGGAGGCGGTCGTGCTTGCGCCTTTCGCCGCCGCTGAAGCGAAGGCCGGCGCGGCGGCGGGTGACGTCCGGGCCGCGCCCCCGGCGGCGGGGCCGGGGTCTGCGGCGGCGGGGTCCACGGCGGAACCGTCGGCCATCCAGCGCGCGCTGCAATCGATCGGAACCGAACTGATGTTTGGCGCCGCTCCCGCGCCGCTCGTGCAGCGCCTAATCGCCCTCGGCGCGCCTGAAGCGGAGGCGAAGCGGATCATCGAGACGGCGAGCAACGATGCCCTGATCGTCAACGGCCGCGCCATTGCGCAAACGCTGCGCAAGCGCGATTGGCTGCTCGAGACGATGGAGAAGCACTGGCAGCTTCGCCCCGGCTCGGACCGGATCGAGCGCCGCGCCGAGCTCTCGAGCGAGGAATTCCTCGAGCGCTATTACGCCCCCGGCCGGCCGGTCGTCCTCGTCGGCGAGATGGCGGACTGGCCCGCGCTCGCCAAGTGGACGCCCCAATATCTCAAGGAGAAGATCGGCGGCGCTACGATCGAATACCAGGGCGAGCGCAAGAAGAACGAGCGCTTCGAGATGTACAAGGACGAGCATCGCCGCGAGATGCCGTTCGACCGCTTCATCGACCTGATCACGCGCCCCGAGACCGGCAACGACGCCTACATGACGGCCTACAACTCGGCCAAGAACGCCGATGCGGTCGCGCGCCTGCACGGCGATCTCGGCTTCCTCGACAAGGTCCTCGACCGCGCCGTCGCGCAGCCGCACGGCATGATGTGGATCGGCCCGGCCGGCACCGTCACGTCGCTGCACCACGATCTCACCGACAACCTCATCGCCCAGGTCGTGGGCCGGAAGCGGCTCAAGGTCGTGGCGGCAGCCGACGTGGCCAAGATCTACAACCACCACCACGTCTTCAGCGAGATCGCCGACCTCGAGGATCCCGCGTCCGGCCCCGCGCGCTTCCCCGCGCTCAAGGACGTCCGCATCTACGACGTGGCACTCAGCCCGGGCGAAGCGCTCTTCATGCCGATCGGCTGGTGGCACCAGGTGAAGTCGCTCGATTTCAGCGTCACCATCACCTACACGAATTTCCGCTGGCCCAACGAGATGTATCGCACCTATCCGTCGGGCTGAGGGCCTCGCTACTCGTCGAACGGGCGAACGACGTCGACGCGGCGCAGAACCAATTCCGCGTTGCCGACATGGATGGCCCGCAATTCCAGGAAGTGCCGCTCTAAATCCGGAGTCACCTCGAACGGCAGCGTGACCACAAATGACTGCAGCCCGTCGGGATTTGTGGCGGGCAGGTCCTGCAAGCGGACATCCTTAGCGGCGACGATGCGAGCATTGAAGAAGCCGACCTCGACGCGGAGCACGGCCGTAGCCCGATCCTTGACTCGCACGAGCCGGAACTCGAACTGGGCTTGATAGTGGCCCGGCGGAAGCGCGACCCCGTGATGGTAATCGAGGCCATATCGCATCCAGCTATGGGGGCCCTGCGCGATCAGTCCGCGCGGCGCATCGATCGCCACCCGCAGGCCGTCGGGAACGTATTGCGCTATGGCGGTCGGCCGCATGCGCCGCGACACGATGTTCGTCGCCACCAGGAGCGGGGCGAAGGTCGGCAATTGATCGAGCCGCCGGTTCGTGGCCATCACGATGTTGGTGCCGATCACGCGGAACTGATTGGGAAGCCGGCTCGAGAGCCACGCGGCCCAAGCGAGGCTGTCGTGCAGCCCCGGCTCGAACCAGATGACCGTGTCGTTGCCGCGCAGCGAATCGGGAACCCGCGCGGGCTCCTGCAGCCATTGCAGGCTATGGCCCGCGTCCGGCCACAAGCTCATCGTGGCGGCGTCGGTGCGGACCAGGCCGAGCTCGCGCACGCCCTCTTTGAGCCGTACGCCAAACTCTTCGACCCGCTGCGCTTCGGCCGGTGTCGTGCGCAGCGTCAAGTTCATCACGCGGGGATAGAAGACGAGCTCTCCGCGCCAGCCGGCGAACATTGCGACGGCCATGATGGCCGCCCATGCCAGCGTCTGCCGCCGCGGAGCATCCGCGGCGGCGGCGCCGCTCCGCCAGCTCGGCGCGATAAGCGGCCAGGCTGCGGCCAGCAGCAGCGGGAAGGAATAGTACTGATCCAAGGTCCCGGGTGCGTTCGATACGGCGGTGACGCTGAGAACGATCCACGGGACGCTGGCCGCGAGGCCGGCCGCCACGAGCAGGTCGCGCCGCCACAGCGCCCAGAGGATCGTGACCAGCGCCGTCTGCCAGACATAGCCACGGCCGCCAACGATCACCCAGAACCGCTCAACGACCAGGGCCCAGGTCAGGTGTGCGTAAGGCGGGTCGCCCATGAACACGGACGACATCAGCCCGGCGTCTGGCCAGAACGTGCGCTTGATCGCGAAGCTAGCCACGCCGGCGATTAACGCCGCCGCGAGGAACGGCCAAGCGTCGCGCCGGCGGCGGATCGCCTGCGCGACGATGAGCACCGCGGTCAGGTGAAAGCCCGCGTCTTCGCGCACGCTCAGAGCGAGCGCTAACCAGAGCCACGCCCAGCCCCGCGCGCCGCGGGACAGCGCGGCGAGAAACAGGATGCCGAAACCGACGATGAGGATCTCGAAATGCGGCAGCATGAGCGCCGCCATGGCGAGCCCGCCGAGGCCGTAGCCGGCGGCGATCGCGACGGCGCCGACCGTTCCCGCCCGCGTGTGCAGCCGCAAGCCGCGCCGCACCGTGTCGTAGATCGCCGCCGACACCGAGCCGTGAAGCGCACCGATGACGGCGGAAAACCACGCGATCATCCCGAGCGGCACGAAGTGGCTGATCAAGGTCGGCAGCAGCAGGATCGGAGATAGATGCGTTCCGAAAAAGCTACGCCCCTCGCCCAAAAGGTTCGGAACGCTGAGGCTTAAGTCGTTGCGCCAGACGAGCCAGGCGAGGTACCAGGAGTCGATAACGGCACCGTCGCGATAGAAGTGATTGAGCGTGTAGGTTGCCGCCGGCAGGCCCACGATCAGGAACGCCGCGGCCAGCCCGGCGAAGCCCCAGGCGGCCGGGCCGCGCAGCCAGAACGCAGCCAATGCGGGCGCTGTCTTTCCCCGATCCGGCATGTAAGTCGGTCCCCCTCCCCGTAGGGCGCGAGTTCCGCCCTCGCCATTGGCCTGCCCATCGCCCTGGCCGCCCCGCGTACTCGGCCGGCACGGCGCAGGGCGATCATCGAACCCCGAATTTGTTTCGGTAGTCTTAATCAATAATTACAGCGCGTCGAGCGGAACGATCGGAATCGTCGGGAAACCGGCGGCCAGCCGCGGCGCAGAAGGGACCCGGCCTAAGCCTGAAGCGCCTTCGCCTCGACCGCGCTCCCGTATTCGCGCCGGCGCTGGAGGAAATTCGCGTTGGCGGGATTGTGGGCGAGAGCCTCTTCGATGGTTTGCCGCATGCCGGCGCGGTCGTTCATCTGATAGTAGGCGACGAACAGCCATTCGTAATAATCGTCGCCGTCGTAGATCGCGGTATCGAGGTTGCCGATGCCCAGCGCCGGCGGCGCGATCGTCCCGGCGATCTGGAACATGCGCAGCGCCTCGGGATAACGGCCGGCCCGCCAATGGATCTGGCCGGCGATGAAAAAGGGCTCGCGCCAGAGCGGAAACAGGGCGATGGCCCGCCCGACGGCTTCGAGCGCCCGGTCGGGCCGGTCCGCCAGCAGGAGCTTACGCGCATACTGAACCCAAATCTCGGAGTGCAGCGAAGCCGCGAGCTGCGGGCCGAAATCCTTGAGCACCTTGGCATAATAGAGGATCGACTTCTGCGGCGCCTCCTCAGCCGCCAGCAGCCACCACATGCGGAAATCGGCGCGATAGCGGGAATCCTCGACCGCCGCCGAGAGAAGCCGCAGATTGCGCGCGTTGCTCGGCTCGCGGCGCTTCAGGTTGCGGTGGTAGATGTTAACATCGGTGTTGTTGGCGACGACGGCGCCTGCCGGGTATTTGAGGCACTCGTGCACGGGATATTCGAAGCGAATGCCGCGGCCGTTGCGAAAGATGCGCTCCCGCCGCGTGAGCAGCGTCGTCCGGCCCTGGGCGTCGTGCGCGTAATGATAGGGCAGCATAACCACGTCCCAGCCGACCTCCCCGGATATGAGGCGGCGTATCCCATTCGCGTCCTCGGGCAGGACCACGTCGTCGGCGTCGAGCCACATGACGAAGTCCTTGGTGCAGCGCTCGAGGCCGTAATTGCGGGCCGCCGAGAAGTCGTTGCACCAGGCAAAATCGTAGATCAGAGGCGTGAACTTCCTTGCTTCCTCCTTGGTGCGGTCGACCGATCCGGTATCGACGATCACGATCTCGTCCGCATAGATATGCGCGGTCGAGAGCAGGCGCGGAACGTGGAGCTCTTCGTCGCGCATGATGACGGTAAGAGAGAGTGATGCCGGCATGATTGGACCCGATAGCAAAGTAGTGAGCTTATCGGTCGCGGCCGGCGCGAAAACTGATCCAGGTCAAAAATGCGGCCAAGAATCCAGGTCACGGCGATTCGAGTCGCATCGGCACGTGCCGCGTTAACCAATACCGGCATCGCCGTTTGTCACTTGCTTGCCCAACCCGCGGACCGATTCTCGCTCCCACTACGGCCATTAAGCGTCCAAGAGCGGCTGACCCACTATGAACCTGGTCGGGGTTCTGCTTTTCTCGCCAAGGGAGCCTCTTCCCTCTCGGACACTTCTCGAGCCAATCCCGAAATCGAGCGATCAAGCGATGTCTGACAAGGATCGAACAGTGCCGGACTATCGCGCGCTGGGCCAGCGCCTTATCCGCGGCGGCGCGGTCGAGCGGCGAGCGCTTGAACGCGAGCTCCAGTCCGTCGCCATCGATCTCATGTTCGGCGCCGAGCCTGCCGCGCTCATCGAACGCCTGATTCGTCTCGGCGCGCCGCCCGAGGAGGCGCGCCGGATCATCGAGACCGCGGACAGGGACCCGCTCATCGCAAACGGCCGCGAGATGGCGCTCGTTCTGCGCCGGCGCGATTGGCTGCTGGGTGCGATGGAGCGACAGCAGGCGCTATGGCCCGAAGCGGGCATGATCGAGCGCCGGAGCGGGCTGCGCGGCGAGCAATTCCTCGAGCGATACTATTCGCGCGGCCGGCCCGTGATCCTGGCCGGCGAGATGAGGGACTGGCCCGCTTTTCGAATGTGGACCCCGCAATTTCTGGCTTTAACCATCGGCGGTTTCGAGATCGAGTACCATTCGGAGAACAATCGGGGCCGCGCCGGCGATCCGCGCCGGCGCATGCCGTTCGACGCTTTCGTGCGCATGATATCGCGGCCGGACGGGGGTGAGGGCGGCTACATGCTCGCGGACGACGCGTCCCAGAACGTGGCCGTCGCGGCGTGGCTCAATTCCGATCTCGGCAGTCTCGGCGCGTATTTGGACCGGGATGCGCCCGGCTCCGGCGGAACCATGTGGATCGGTTCGCCCGGCGTCCTCACGCCGCTGCACCACGATCTCGCGAATTGCCTCATCGCTCAGGTGGCGGGGCGCAACAGATTCAAGATCATCGCCGCCGGCGACATCGCACGGGTCTACAACCATCAGCACTCGTTCAGCGAAATTAGAGATCTCGAGGCGCCCGAATTCGACCCCGCGCGTTATCCGGCGCTCGCCGGCGCGCGCATTCACGACGTGACGCTCGAGCCCGGCGAGATTTTGTTCGTGCCGCTTGCCTGGTGGTACCAGGTGCGCTCGTCCGGCTTCGGCGCGAGCGTGACCTACACCAATTTCCGCTGGCCG
>DATJHD010000120.1:0-2228 GCA_035494275.1 Croceibacterium sp. | reverse complement strand
GAGCTGGTGCTGGATCCCGACGAATCGACGCGGCGGGCATTCGAGCACAAGGTCGCACAGCAGCGCTCCCGCCGCGCCAAGGATGCGGTGCACTTGCCGAAGCCTGCCACGACCGCGACGGGAGAGCGCGTTGCGGTGCTCATCAATCTCGGCAGCCTCTCGGAACTCGATCACGTCAATGCCGAGCATACGGACGGGGTCGGCCTCGTTAGGACGGAGTTCCTCTTCCAAGGCCGCGATCGTCTTCCCGATGAGGAGGAGCAGTTTCAGGCCTATCGCCACATCCTTGATTGGGCGAAGGGACGGCCCGTCATCATTCGAACTTTGGATGCCGGCGGTGACAAACCGATTCCTGGTCTGACGCGGGCAGGCGAGAGCAATCCTTTTCTCGGCATAAGAGGCGTGCGGTTGTCGCTGCGCCATCCGGAGGTGTTCCGGGTTCAGCTTCGCGCTCTGGCGCGGGCGGCCGCCTACGGCGCGCTCAAGATCATGGTGCCGATGGTGACTACTCCCGAGGAGATGGCCCGCTGCCGGATCATGTTGGACGAAGCGATCGGTCAATTGTCGACGACCTCTCGGCCATCGCTCCGCCCCGCGCTGGGTATGATGGTCGAGGTTCCCGCTGCGGCGCTGTCCCTTCCTGAGTTCGATGCCGAGTTCTATTCGATCGGCAGCAACGACCTGATCCAATACCTGACGGCGGCAAGCCGGGATGAGCCGGAATTGTCCGATCTGACTGCGAGTCCGCGGGCATTGTGGCGCCTTTTGAGCGAGATCGTGAATGTGGGGCGGTGCACGGGTCGCGAGGTTAGTCTGTGCGGCGATCTGGCGGGCGATGCGAAGATGATTCCAAACCTGCTTGATTGCGGGCTACGGAAGTTTTCGGTTGCGGTCGCGGCGTTAGCCTCAGTGAAAGCCGCCGTCGCTGAGTACGGGCGTCCTGGATGAGCGCCGACAGCGGCATTGAATCGGCCGCTATGCCGGTGGCGGCTTACAAGCGGATCTTGCAGCAGGTGCTGGATCGGCGGCCGTCGGGGATGCGCCAGCGTCTGGCGGAAGCGCTCGGCAAAAACCGCAGCTTCATTTCGCAGATTTCAAATCCCGGTTATGCCACTCCCATCCCGGTTCAGCACGTCGAGCGTATCTTCGAGATCTGCCATTTCTCCAAGGAAGAGAAGAAGCTCTTTCTCGCGGCGTACAGGCGTGCGCATCCACGGCGCCTGCAAGGCAATGGGCAGGGGGAGGGGAACCCGGCTAGACGCGTCACGGTCACTTTGCCCGATCTCGGTGATGCCCAGAAGAACCGCAAGCTCGATGCGCTTATTGCCGATTTCGCAACGCTTGCCGGAAAACTGCTTCGCGACGATTGACATGCGACGAATGAACAGAGGGCTTGTCAGATGAAAAAGCTGATCAACGACCCGCAGATGGTTTTGAGTGACAGCCTTGCCGGTTTCTGCGCTGCCCATGAGGATATCGTCGCCCTGGGCGAAGGCGGCAAGTTCGTGCGTCGCGCCGCGCTCACGCCGGGCAAGGTTGCGCTGATCTCCGGCGGCGGCTCAGGGCATGAGCCATTGCATGCGGGCTTCGTGGGTCGAGGCATGCTCGATGCGGCCTGTCCGGGCCAGGTCTTTACCGCGCCGACTCCCGACCAGATTATGGCCGCTGCTCAGGCTGTAGCTACAGGTGCCGGCGTTCTGTTCATCGTCAAAAATTACGAAGGCGATGTAATGAACTTCGACATGGCCCGCGAGCTGTCGGGCTTGGAAGCTGCAACCGTCATCACTGACGATGATGTCGCGGTGGAGAGATCCACTTACTCCACTGGCCGCCGCGGTGTGGCGGGGACGTTGGTGGTAGAGAAGATCGTCGGCGCAGCCGCGGAGGAGGGATGGGACCTGGCTCGTCTGAAGGCACTGGGAGACCGCGTCAACGCAGCCACCCGGTCAATGGGTGTGGCGCTGACGAGTTGCACCGTTCCGGCCGCCGGCCGTCCCACGTTCGAACTCGGCGAGGACGAGATCGAGATGGGTGTGGGCATCCATGGGGAGCCCGGCCGCCGCCGCATCAAGCTGCAGCGCGCCGATGCCATTGCCGCCGACATGATTGACGCGATCATCGGCGATTTTGGCGCCGGTGCTAAGGGTGAGGCGCTGTTGTTTGTAAACGGTTTCGGCGGTACGCCGTCGATGGAGTTGTATCTTATGTACCGCGCGGCCCGCACGCTG
>DATJHD010000119.1:0-7656 GCA_035494275.1 Croceibacterium sp. | reverse complement strand
CTTCGCTTGAGATCGGCGAGCCGCTGGCGGTGCTGATATTCGACATCGACCACTTCAAGCGGATCAACGACACCTTCGGTCACCAGGCCGGCGACGAAGTGATCCGCAAGGTCGCGTCGATCGCCCGCGCGCATATCAGGGCGGAGGACCTCGTCGGACGCATCGGCGGCGAGGAGTTCGTCTGCATCTTGTCGGGAATCGAGGGGCGCGAGGCCCGTGCCCTCGCCAACAGGCTGTGCCGCTCGATCGCCCAAGTGACCGGCAGGGACGGCCCGGCAGTAACCATCAGTATCGGCCTCGCGATGCTGCGCCAGGACGACACGGCCGAGACGCTGATGTGCCGGGCCGACGCGGCGCTCTACGAAGCCAAGGAAAACGGCCGCAACCAGGTGCGCCGCGCGGCGTAGGTCGCACAGGGAACACAAATCGAGGCCAAAGCCTTTCCTTCCCCACGGCATTCGGCCATCATGGCCATGGACTGCCCGGGGGTGAGGAGAACGCCGTGCCCGAAGCCTATGTCCAGGCGCCCGCACCGGGCACATCGGACCTTGCAGGACGCTATCGCGCGACACGCGGGCTGAGCGAGGCGCTGTGCGCGCCGTTGAGCGAAGCGGACGCCTGTATCCAGTCGATGGACGACGCCTCACCGGCCAAGTGGCACCTCGCGCACACCACCTGGTTTTTTGAGACATTCCTGTTGCGCGACCGGCGGCCGGGCTATCGCCTGTTCGACGACCGCTGGCCGCGGCTGTTCAACTCCTATTACGAGGCCGAGGGCGAGCGCATTGCCCGCGCCAGGCGCGGCATGCTTTCGCGGCCGAGCGTTGCGGAAATCTGCCGCTGGCGGGCGCATGTCGACGAAGCGATGGCATCGCTGCTCGGCGATCCTGCCGTCGCTGGCCTGATCGAGCTCGGCATCGCTCACGAGCAGCAGCATCAGGAATTGCTGCTGACCGACATCAAGCACGCGCTGTTCCAGAACCCGCTCGGACCGGCGGTTTGGCCGGCCGCGACCGACGATTGCCTGCCCGAGCGGGGCGAGACGGGCTGGCACCAGCATCCCGGCGGCATCGCGCTGGCCGGGCACGAGGGCGACGGCTTCGCCTTCGACAACGAGGGGCCGCGCCATCGCTTGCTGCTCGAACCGTTCGCCTTGGCCGACCGGCTCGTGAGCAACCGTGAATGGGACGAATTCATCGCCGATGGCGGCTACTCGACGGCCTCGCTGTGGCTGTCGGACGGTTGGGCCTGGTTGCAGCGCGAAGCGATAACCGCTCCGCTCTACTGGCGGGGCGATGAGCACTTCACCCACTGCGGCTGGCAGCCGCGCGATGCCAACGCTCCCGTGACGCATATCTCGTACTACGAGGCCGATGCGTTCGCCGCCTGGGTCGGCGCGCGGTTGCCGACCGAGTTCGAATGGGAAGCAATCGCACGAGGGGCGGACCCGACGGCCGGCAACCAGCTCGACGGGGCAGCGCCGCCCCGGCCGCGGCGCGGCGGCGAACTGTTCGGCGATTGCTGGCAATGGACGAGGTCCGCTTATCTGCCTTACCCACGCTTTGCGCCCGCCGCCGGGGCGGTCGGCGAGTACAACGGCAAGTTCATGTCCGGCCAGTTCGTCCTCAAGGGCGCCAGCTGCGCCACGGTGCGCGGGCACTCGCGGGCGAGTTACCGCAACTTCTTCTACCCGCACCAGCGCTGGCAGTTCACCGGCCTGCGCCTGGCGAAGGACCTGTAGCCGTGGCGGCGGGCGAGGGACTGGCGCTGGTTCAGCTCGACGACGACGGCGTCGCGACCGCCTTCCGCGCCGACGCGCTCGCCGGGCTGGCGCAGCCGCAGAAGGCGGTCCCGGCGCGCTGGCTCTACGACGACGCCGGGTCGGCACTGTTCGAACAGATCACCGGCCTGCCCGAATACTACCTGACCAGAGCCGAGACGGAGATTCTCGGCGACAGGTGCGAAGAGTTCCGCGATCTGATCGGACCGGGCAGGGCGGTGATCGAATTCGGCTCCGGCAGCTCGGTCAAGACACCGCTGCTGCTCGGCTGCATCGAGCCCGCCGCTTATGTTCCGCTCGACATCTCGGGTGATTTCCTGCGCGCCGCGGCCGATGACCTGGCCGGGAAATTCCCGCACTTGCCGGTAATTCCGGTCGAGGCCGACTTCATGCGCGAAGTCGCACTGCCCGAGCGGGTGCGGGACCTGCCGAAACTCGGCTTTTTTCCCGGCTCGACAATCGGCAACATGGTCGCCCGCACTGCGGTCGACCTGTTGCGCTCGATGCGGGCGACCCTCGGCGAGGGCTCGCAGCTGCTGATCGGGATGGACCTGGTCAAGCCCATCGCCGTACTCGAGGCCGCTTACGACGATGCGCAAGGCATTACCGCCGAATTCAATCTCAACCTCGCCCGCCGCATCAATCGCGAACTCGGGGGAACGCTTCCGCTTGACAAGCTGCGCCACGTCGCGCTCTGGAACGACACCTACGCACGGATCGAGATGCATCTCGAAGCGGTCGAGGCGATCCAGTTCGAGGTTTCCGGCCGCCGCTTTGCGCTCGCAAAAGGCGAGACGATCCACACCGAGAACAGCCACAAGTTCGACCTCAGGAGCCAGAACACGCTGCTGCTCGCCGGCGGGTGGACTCCGCGCCGGCGCTGGCTCGATTCCGAGGGCAGGTTCTCGCTGATCCTGGCCGACTGGACCATCCCGCGCGGCGCCCCGTGAACGGCCGATCGAGCGAATGGCCGCGTCTTGATTACTCCGCCGATCGGGGCACGATCGAGACGCTCCATCTTCTGCTGCAGCTGATCGGCAAGCTGCCCCTGCGGTTGCATCCCTGGATCAATCACGGCTGGCATGTTGCGCTGCGGCTCACGCCCCACGGGGCCGTCACGCGGTCGCTTTCGGCGGGGCAGCGCCATTTTACCGCCGAACTCGATTTCCTTGACGGCGCCCTTGTCGTGGCCTGCGAGAACGGCTCGCGCGAGGTCCTGCCCGTCGCCGGCAAGACCATCGCCGGGGTGCATCGCGAACTGACGGGCTTGCTCGGCCAGCTTGGCTTGCCGGCACCGCTTCACGGGGCACCCAACGAACTGCCCGATCCCGTACCTTTTGCGGACGACGACCGGCCCCGCGCGTGGGATCGCGATGCGGCGCGGAGATTGCATGGCGCCTTTCTTTGCGCCGACCGCAACTTCAACGTCTTCCGTTCGCTCTATCGCGGCAAGACTTCGCCCAGCCACCTGTTCTGGGGCAGCTTCGATCTTGCCGTCACGCGCTTTTCGGGACGCAAGGCGCCGGTTCATCCGGGCGGCGTGCCTCATCTGCCCGACAGGGTGACTCGCGAAGCCTACAGCCACGAGGTGATAAGCGGCGGATTCTGGCCCGGCGGCGGAGGTTTCGACGAGCCGGCTTTCTATGCCTATGCCTATCCGACGCCGAGCGGTCTTGCTGACCGGGCGATCCGACCCGTAACGGCGTTCTGGAAAGGCGAGCTCGGCGAATTCCTGTTGCCCTATGCAGCGGTCCGAGAGGCGCCCGATCCCGACTCCGCCGTCCAGAGGTTCCTCCATTCCACGTTCGACGCAGCCGCAGCGTTGCTCGATTGGCCGCAGGGGCTGGTGATCGGTGATGTCCCTTCATTCGGGACACCGCCAAACGCGTAATCCGCTCATCGCAATGCAAGGCGGCAAATCCTATATAGCGACCATGTCCTTCTCACCCGTCTGGAGCCAGATTGCGCACAGGATCGAGGCCTTGCCGCAATCGAGCCTGCTCATGGCTGCCATCGCGGTGATGGCCGTTGGCGTGTTCGGTTCGCTGGTTTTTCGATTGAGCCCGGGGCTGGGACGTTTCCTGAGGAGCGCCAGCACGCTCGGCCTGCTCGGAATCCTGGTCCTGGTGGTGCTGCAGGTTTCTCGCCTCGATCCCCGCTTCGAGATGGCAGTGCCCGAGCTTGGCCTGCCCCAGCAAGTAGTCGAGGGACGCGAAACGCGGGTGCCGATGGCGCGCGACGGACATTTCTGGCTGCGCGCGCAGGTCAACGGCGTCCCGGCCCGGTTCCTCGTCGATACCGGGGCGACTTTGACCGCCGTTTCCGCCGAAACCGCCGAGCGCGCCGGCCTGGCGCCGCGCAGGGCGGGCATTCCCATTCGCATGCAGACGGCGAACGGCATGGTCGACGCCCAGCTTACCGAGATCGACGACCTTCGCTTCGGCAACGTCGCCGCGCACGGTATCGATGCGATCATCGCACCTGGCCTCGGGCCGACCAACGTCATCGGCATGAACCTACTCTCGCGCCTCGCCTCCTGGCGCGTGGAAGACAACGTGATGATCATCGTTCCGCATCATCCGCAGCCTGCGGTGCAAGCCGTCGATTGACGGCGGCCCGGCTGGTCGCCACTCTCCCGATTGACCAAGTCCCCGGGGAGAGAACTGGATGGCCACCCTTGCCGAAGACCGCCGCTTCGACGTGGCCGCGTTCATCGACGCACGCCCGATCGGCGGGCGCGAAATCGCCATGCTGGTGATTTCCTCGGTGATCCTGTTCATCGACGGCTTCGATATGTACTTCCTCGGCAAGATCGCCCCCGCCGTCGCGCGCGGGCTGGGCGGCAAGCCGGCGGACATGACCGCGGTGTTCACCTGGCAACAGATCGGGCTCGCTGCCGGCGCGTTCCTGATGCCGCCTTTGGCCGACAAGTTCGGCCGCCGGCCGACGCTGGCGATCTGCCTCACCGGCTTCGGCTCGCTGTCGCTGGCTTGCGCCTTCGTCGCCAACCTGACGCAGCTGACGGTCCTGCGCGGCATTTCCGGCCTGTTTCTCGCCGGGGCGTTCCCCATCGGGCTCGCGCTGCTTTCCGAGATGACGCCGCAACGGATGCGCTCGCCGTTCATGGCGGTCTCGCTGGTGTTCCTGTCGGGCGGAAACATCGCCAGCGGCGGCGTCGCGGCATGGCTGCTCGATCTCTACGGCTGGCAAGTCGGCTTCTACCTCGCCGGCATGCTGCCGCTTTTGGCCTTGCCGCTGCTGCTGGGGGTTCCGGAATCGCTCGCCTTCCGCGTCGCGCGCAATCCGAACGATCCGCGCGTGGGCCGCCTGATCCGGCGCATGGACCCCGCGGTTCTCCTCACCGGCAGCGAGCGCTTCCATCTCGGCGGCAGGGAAGAGGCCGCCGACGCGGGCCCCCGCGCCATCCTCAGCCGACGCTATCTGCTGCAGACGTTGGTGCTGTGGGGGGCTTGCTTCCTGTCGCTCGGCAATATCGCGCTCCTGTCGAACTGGTTGCCAACCTATTTCCAGGAGCTCGGCGGCGTGCCGATCCAGCAGTTCGCCAAATACCTGATGATCGGCTTCATCGGGGGCGCCGTCGGCACGCTGACGATGGGCTGGTTCATGGCGCGGGTGAACCAGTTTTGGCTCATCTGCGGCTTTTACGTCCTTTACGCGGTGGCCGTTGCAGCGCTCGGCTGGCTGCCCTTCGGCACCGGCGTGTTCGTCGTCGCGCTGCTGGCGTGGAACTTCGCCCAGGTGGGCGGCCAGACGGGGCTCAACACGCTGGCGACGCTCGGCTATCCGCCCGAGATGCGCAGCAGCGGCATGGGCTGGGCGAGCGGCATCGGCCGGCTGGGCGGGATCATGTTCGCCTTCGCCGGGGGCAAGGCGCTCGGCGCGTCGCTGCCGTTGCAGACCATGATGTTGACGGTCGCGGTTCCATGCCTGGTGGTGACGGCGCTGATCGCCATCCTCGGCCTCTCCACAAAGCGCCAGGCGGCGGCGGAAGCGAGCCCCGCCACCGCCTGACCCCCCTGTCTACCCCGAGCCGGGCATCATCGATGCCCGGCGCGGGATGGCTTGAGGCGTCACGTCACAGCTTGAACTTCGCGCCGATCGTGAATCGACGACCGAGCACGTCGAACAGGCCGGGATTGTACTGCGTGGTGTATCCGCCGAAGCTGCCATACGTCGGCGTGATCGGCGGGTCCTTGTCGAACAGATTGGTGACCGACGCGTAGAGATCGACCGAGGAGCGGCCGATGTCGAAGGTGTAGTCGAAGCGCATGTCGACGTAGACGACCGCCGGCACATGGTTGTCTTCGATGTTGACCCCTTCGACCGCCGGCTCGACACCGTCGGTGAAGCCCGAGAGCGTATAAGCATTCTTGCCCGCGCCGATCAGGCGGACCTGGGTGAACCAGGTGAACGGCCCGTTGTTGTACGTGAGGTTTCCGGTGGCCTTGAACGTCGGGAACAGGCCCTGGGCACCGGTCGAGGGGTTTATGCCCGTCAGGCCATCGATGCAGGTCGGCGTCGGGTTGGGATTGGCGCTCGTCGCCGCGCCTACGTCGCAGCGACTGATCAGGTAGCTGGCGAAAACGCGCGCCGAGAGCGTTTCCGGGCCGCCGAGAATCTTCACCGGGGTGCGATAGTCGAGCTCGGCGTCGATGCCCTCGACATTCGATTGGGCGACGTTCACGAATTGGTTGCCGACGACGATGATCTTGTCGTTCTGGCTGGGATCGGTGGTGACGAGCGCGCAGAACGTCGGGTCCTGATCGACGAGACAACGCTTGGCGACTTCGTTGACCCCGACGGTCGAGATCGCGCCCTTTATCTTCACCTGGTACCAGTCGACTGACAGCGACAGGCCGGGCGCGAATCCAGGCTCGAGCACCACGCCCGCGGTGAACGTATCCGCCTTCTCCGGCTTGATGTTCGGGTTCCCGCCCGAGAACACCGTGACCTGATAGGTCGAGCCGCCGTTCGGGTTGTCAGCCAGCGAGCGAGGGTCGGTCACGTTGCCGATGCCGCCGGTCTTGTCGAACCGTTCGGACAGGTTTCCCGCCCGCACGTCGCGCGAGTAAGTGCCGCGCAGGCGGATGAAACGGGTGAATCCGACGTCGAGACCCGCCTTGTAGGCCCAGATATCGCCGGCGCCGGAATAGTTCGCCCAGCGTGCGGCGACGTCGAGGGCGGCATGCTTTATCCACCACATGTCGTCGGCCAGCGGTACGAGCGTTTCGGCGAACGCTTCCTTTACCGTCGTCGATCCCTTGATGTTCGAGACCTTCGAGAACTGGAAACCGACCGAGTTGGCACAGTCGGGCGGGCTCAGGCCGCGCAAGCCGAAAGAGGCTGCCGTGGCCAGGCTGCAGGGGTGGTAGGCCCCGTCGAAGTTCGAGGACTGGTTGGTCGTGTCCTGAACGACCTGGTAGATCGATTCCTCGCGATAGGAGGCCCCGATCGCGAGCGTGATCGGCCCGGCCCAACCTTCGAACAGGTCTCCGTCGGCAGACACTTCGGCAAAGTGCTGCGTGAAGGTGGTTATGTTCCGCTTGGGCTCGATCGCGTCGTAGGACAGTGACTTGCCGATATATCCCAGGTTGGCGAAATAGAGCGGCGCATCGACATGTTGACCGACATCGTTTCCGATGACGTAGTCGATGGCTTCGGGCGAGGCATTGCCGCGGCCGAACAGGTCGAGCGGCTGGCATCCCGGAAACGCCGCCGCGCCGGCCGGATTGAGTGAAACGTTGCAGACGATGTTGCCGTTTCCATCCCTTACCGCATCGACGGCGGCGAAGATCCGGTCGATGCGCAGCGCGAACTGGTCCCAGACACGCCGGCTGCGGCCGTACTGGTAGAAG
>DATJHD010000118.1:0-6954 GCA_035494275.1 Croceibacterium sp. | reverse complement strand
CTGCGGCGCGAGACGCCCGAAACGACGATCGAAATCCTCACGCCCGATTTTCGCGGCAAGATGCGCGCCGCGGTCGAGGCGATTTGTGCAGCCAAGCCCGACGTCTACAACCACAACCTCGAAACCGTGCCAAGATTGTATCCGACCATTCGACCGGGTGCGCGCTACTACGCGTCGCTGCGCCTGCTCGAGGAAGTCAAGGCGCACGATCCTTCGATCTTTACCAAGTCGGGGATCATGCTCGGCCTTGGCGAGGGGCGCCTCGAAGTTCACCAGGTGATGGACGACATGCGCAGCGCCGACGTCGATTTCCTGACGATGGGCCAGTACCTCCAGCCGACCCCGAAGCACGCCAAGGTCGAGGAATTCGTGACGCCCCAGGCCTTCGAGGCTTTCGGGGCGATCGCCCGCGCCAAGGGCTTCCTCCAGGTCGCGTCCAGCCCATTGACGCGCTCGAGCTACCACGCCGGCGACGACTTTTCGCAGATGAAAGCCGCCAGAGAGGCGAAGCTGGCGAAGCGGCAGGCCTGATGCCCGGCATTCGCGAAACCCGGCGGCTGCCTTACAGCTGCGAGGAAATGTTCGATCTCGTCGCCGACGTCGGTCGCTATTCGGAATTCCTGCCGTGGGTCGTGGCGACGCGGATCCGCTCGAACAGCGAGACCGAGATGGTCGCCGACATGCTCGTCGGCTTCAAGGCGCTGCGCGAGAAATTCACCTCGCGCGTGCTCAAGGACCGGCCGCGCAGGATCGAGGTCATCTATGTCGACGGGCCCTTGAAGGACCTCGACAACATCTGGCAATTCGAGCCGCAGCCGGACGGCGGATGCGAAGTCCACTTCTGCGTCGATTTCGCGTTCAAGAACTTGGTATTCGAGGCGCTCGCCGGGCAATATTTCGACCGCGCTTTCCGCAAGATGGTGGCCGCCTTCGAGACGCGCGCGGAAGAGCTCTACGGCAAGAGGAGCTCGAGCGCGCAGAGCGTCGCCTGACGCCGCACCTCGGACCGATCCTCCGCCTCGAACAGCTTGGACTCGGCTTCGCGGTCTTCCGCGTAGCGCTTGGCCCGGGCGAACACGACGGTGCCGACCGGCTTCTGCTCCGATCCGCCATCGGGGCCGGCGATCCCGCTGATGGCGACCGCCACATCCGCGTCGCTGTGCTCGAGGGCTCCCTGGGCCATCGCGTAGACGCAGGCGATCGACACGGCGCCGAAAGCGTCGATGACGTCGCCGGCAACCCCGAGGGTCTCCTTCTTCGCCTCGTTGGAATAGGTGACGAAGGACCGGTCGAGGACCGCCGAGGACCCCGGGATCTCGGTGATCGCGGCGGCGACGAGCCCGCCGGTGCAGCTCTCGGCGAGCGCGACCCTGCGCCCGATCGCGCGGTTCTCGTCGACCACGCGCCGCGCCAGGTTCACGATTTCTTCCGGAAGGAGCGACACGCTCATGGCTTCGCCGAGCGACCCTCCAGGCCGGCGACCAACTTGTCGCTCGCCGAAGCGAAATCGAACAGGACGCTCAAGATAGTGCCGGCCTCGCGCGGCTCGAGCGGGGAAATGGCCTGCGCCATGCGCTCGATGTTGCGGCACGAGTTCGGATGAATCTTGCGCGCCACTTCCTGCTGGATCAGGGCATCGGCGAGCGGCCGGATGGTCTTGTCGGGGAGCGTCGCGAACGACTGCAGCTTGTCTCCCGCCTTCTCGCTGGCGAACTTGAACAGCGCGGAGCGCGCTTGCGGCCAGACGGCGTCCTGCTCGTCGGCATATCTCTCGGCCAGCGCATCGCCATGCCGGGCGAGGAACCCGTTCGGAGAAAGCCGTTCGGCGCAGGTCTGCCGGGTGGCCGTGATGAGGTCCGGCACCGCATAGACCGCGAGCGCCGCGGCTTCGTCGCCCGACATGTCGGGCAGCGCTGGCGCAGCCGAAGCTGCGATCGACAGCGAGAGCGCCGCCAGGCTGGCGGCAGCGAAGGGGGCTGCAAACTTCATATCCCGTGATCCTCCCGAGAAACGAGTGTCGCTACGGCTTGGGCTGCAATGCCCTCGCCGCGTCCGGTGAAGCCGAGTCGCTCGGTCGTCGTCGCCTTGACGCTGACCTGCTTGAGGTCAACGCCGAGGAGGCCTGCGAGTCTCGCGCGCATCGCCTCACGATGGGGCGCAATTCTGGGCGCTTCGCAGATCAATGTCACGTCAACATTCCCGACCCGGTAGCCGGCTTCTTCGGCGAGCGCGACTGCATGGACGATGAACTTGTCCGACGAGGCGTCCTTCCAGCGCGCGTCGCCGGGCGGGAAATGGTCGCCGATATCCCCCTGCGCCGAGGCTCCGAGGATGGCATCGACGACCGCGTGCAGCGCGACATCGGCGTCGCTGTGACCTGTAAGCCCCTCGTCGTGCGGGACGAGCACGCCGCAAAGCCAGAGCTCCTCGCCCGGAGCAAGGCGGTGAACGTCGAAACCCGTGCCGATACGGACCATCGCATCGCCGCTGCTGAAATCGGCGGCGAAGGTCAACTTGCGCAATCGCTCGTCTCCCTCGACAAGCGCGATCTCATGGCCCGCGGCGCGGGCGACCTGGGCGTCGTCGCCGGCGCTTCTCTCGCCCGTCCAGGCCCGATGGGCCGCGAGGATGTCGGAAAAGCGGAAGGCCTGGGGCGTTTGCACCCGCCTCAAAGCCTCGCGATCCGCCGTGCTCGCCATCAGCGCGCCGCCGGCAATGGCGATGCTGTCGACGAGGGGGAGCACCGGAACGGCCCCCTCGTGATCCTGCAACGCCGCAAGGAGCCGCTCGACGACCGGCGGCGGAACGTCCGGGCGCGCCGCATCGTGAATGAGGACGTAGGGCGCCGCTGGCCCCAGCGCCTCGAGCGCCGCGCGGACCGATTCCTGGCGCGTCGCCCCGCCTGGGACGAGGCGGACGCCAGCAATTCCTTCGAGCGCGGCTCGCGCCAGGTCCTGCGCGTCAGCGGAAATCGCGACCACGACCTCGCCGGCGCCGAGCCCGGCGAAAGTCTCGACCGAGTGGCGCAGCAGGGGCTTTCCTCGCCAGGGGACGAACTGCTTGGGAAGGGTATGGCCCGCCCGCAGGCCCTTGCCGGCAGCGACGATCACGGCGGCGAAGCGGGGCAGCGGAGCCATGGGCGCGGCCGCTAGCCGCTTGCGCCCGGGCGGGCAATCCACTATGCGCTGCCCAAATTTTAGGCACCGTTCACCCAATGTCCCTCGTTCCCACCCCTCCGCCGCTCAGGCCGATCGCGATCGGCGATGTGCGGATCGATTGCCCGGTGGTCCTCGCACCGATGACCGGCGTCACCGACAGGGCGTTCCGCGCGCTCGTCCGGCGCTATGGCTCGGGGCTCAACGTCACCGAGATGATCGCCAGCGAAGCGGCGATCCGCGAGACGCGCCAGTCACTGCAGAAGGCCGAATGGGCGCCGATCGAGGATCCGGTCTCGATGCAGCTCGTCGGCTGCGACCCCGTCTCGATGGGCGAGGCCGCGAGGCTCCAGGAAGGCAACGGGGCGGCGATCATCGACATCAACTTCGGTTGCCCGGTTCGCAAAGTCGTCGGCCAGTACGCCGGCAGCGCCCTGATGCGCGAGGTGCCCCTCGCCATCCGCCTGATGGAAGCGACCGTCAAGGCGGTCTCGGTGCCGGTCACGGTCAAGATGCGGATGGGCTGGGATCACGCCAGCCTGAACGCGCCGGACCTCGCCCGGATCGCCGAGGACGTCGGCGTCAAGATGGTCACCGTTCACGGCCGCACCCGCAACCAGATGTACAAGGGGGCGGCCGACTGGGCGTTCGTGCGCAAGGTCAAGGAAGCGGTCTCGATTCCGGTCATCGTCAACGGCGATATCGGCTCGGTCGCCGACGCCGCGAGCGCGCTCGAGCAATCCGGCGCCGACGGTGTGATGATCGGCCGCGGGGCTTACGGCAAGCCGTGGCTGCTCGCCCAGGTCATGCACTGGTGGCGAACGGGCGAAAAGTTGCCCGATCCTCAAATCGACGAGCAATATGAAACGCTTGTCGGGCATTATTCGGCGATGCTCGAGCTCTACGGCCGCGACGCGGGGGTGAGGATCGCGCGCAAGCACCTCGGATGGTACACCAAGGGGATGCCCGGGTCCGCAGAGTTCAGGAACCACGTCAACTCGATCGACGATCCGGACGAGGTGCTGGGCGAGCTCGCCCGCTTCTACGAGCCGTTCCTGCGGCGCAAGGCTGCGTGAGCGGCGCCGACGGCGACATCGCCGCCCCTTCCGCGGCCGAGCAGATCGAGGGCCTCACCTTCGCGTTGCTGCTGCTCGATAAAGGCTCCGTCATTCGGCAGGTGAACCAGGCGGGCGAGGACCTCATCGGCGTCGGCGCGCGACGCCTCGTCGGCCAGGAGCTTTGCCAGGTGGTATCGATCGGCGATCGGCTGATTGCCGATCGGCTTGCCGAGCCCGAGGCCCAGCTCACCGCGCGCGGCGTTCCCGTCCGCTTCGGCGAGCGGGACAGCCGGGCGAACATGACGGTGTCCTCGCTCGCCTCGCATCCCGGGTGGCGGGTGATGACCATTTCGGACGCGGGGCCCAGCGACCGGTTGGGCGACGAGAACCGCGCCTCGCCCTTGCGCGGGCCGGCGATCCTCGCCCACGAGATCAAGAATCCGCTCTCGGCGATCCGCGGCGCCGCGCAGCTTCTCGCGCGCAAGGCCGGCGAGGGCGAGAAGCCGATGACCGATCTCATCGCGAACGAGGTCGATCGCATCGCCGAGCTGATCGACCGCATGCAGCGCCTGGGCCGCGAACAGCCCGAGCCCGTCGCCCCGCTCAACCTTCACCAGGCGATCCGCCGGGCTTGCGAAACCGTGTTCACCCCGGCCGATAACGACATAATCTTGCGCGAGGAATTCGATCCGTCGCTGCCTCCCGTTCTCGCCAACGAAGGGGCGCTGGTGCAGGTCCTCGTCAACCTCATCGCCAACGCTCGCGACGCCTCGCGCGAGAGCGAGGCGCCGCAGGTAACGCTGCGCACCAGGTTCGTGAGCGGCCTCGTGCTCAACGTGATGCGCCTGGGCAGGCCGGTGAAGCTGCCGATCGAGATCCAGGTTACCGACAATGGCCCGGGAATCGATCCTGCGCTCGACGAGCACATCTTCGAGCCCTTCGTCACCACCAAGCCGCACGGACAGGGCCTCGGCCTTGCGCTCGTCAGCAAGCTGGTGCGCGACATGAACGGGCGGATTTCCCACGAACGCGACGAGGCGGCAGCGCTCACGCATTTCCGCGTGCACCTGCCGATGGCGCGGCAGGAGGCAGTAAAATGATGAGGCGGGCCTTGCTGGTCGAGGACGACGGCGCCATCGCCACGGTCATCATCGCCGGTTTGCAAGAGGAGGGGTTCACCGTCGACCGGTGCGATTCGATCGCCGGGCGCGACCGGCTCCTGCGCGACAACCGCTACGACGTCATGCTGACCGACGTCGTGCTCGCCGACGGCGACGGGATCGAGACCCTCGGCGCGGCCCAGGCCCTGCAGCCCGCCATGCCGGTCATCATCCTGTCGGCCCAGAACACGCTCGATACGGCGGTTCGCGCGACCGGCACCGGTGCATTTGAGTATTTTCCCAAGCCCTTCGACCTAGACGAACTGGTCCGCGCCGCGCGCCAGGCGGCCGATCGCGCCGGCACCGACGACACAGATGCGGCCGAGGCGGGGGAAGGGCTCCCGCTCATTGGCCGCAGCCCTGCGATGCAGGACGTTTACCGGATGATCACCCGCGTGCTGAGGAACGATTTGACCGTGCTGATCCTCGGCGAGAGCGGGACTGGCAAGGAGCTCGTTGCCGAGGCGATCCATCAACTGGGTCATCGCCAGGGCGGTCCGTTCGTTCCCGTCAATGCCGCCGCCATTCCCCGCGAGTTGATCGAAAGCGAGCTCTTCGGTCACGAGAAGGGGGCCTTCACGGGCGCCGTCAGCCGCAGCATCGGCAAGTTCGAGCAGGCGAGCGGGGGCACCTTGTTCCTCGATGAAATCGGCGACATGCCGGCCGAGGCGCAGACCCGGCTGCTCAGGGCCCTGCAATCGGGCCGCATCCGCCGGGTCGGCGGGCGCGAGGAGATCTCGGTCTCGGTGCGCATCATCGCTGCGACCAATCGCGATCTTGCGCCGATGATCGCCGACGGAAGCTTCCGCGAGGACTTGTTCTATCGCCTCAACGTGGTGCCGATCCGCCTGCCGCCCCTGCGCGAGCGGGCAGGCGACATCGAGCCCCTTTCTCTCCACTTCCTTCGCCTCGCCGCGGCCGAAGGGCTTCCCTTACGCAGGCTTTCCGCCGAGGCCCTCGACGTGCTCGCGAGCCAGCCCTGGCGAGGCAACGTGCGCGAACTGAAGAATTTCATCTATCGCGCCGCGCTCCTGTCGCGCGAGGACACGATCGATGCCGCAACGCTTCGGCAGATGGTGTCCCTATCCCCCGACGCCGAGCGTACAGGCGGGGTCGATTTCGCCGCCGCGGTCGCGGCCTGGCTCGGCGATGCCGCGCCCAAGGAGGGGCAGGTCTATCACAGCGCGCTCGCCGCCTTCGAGAAGCCGCTGTTCGAGCACGCGCTGGCGAAGACCGGCGGCAACCAGCTGCGCGCGGCGGCGCTATTGGGCATCAACCGCAACACCTTGCGCAAGCGGCTTAGCGACCTTGCGATCGATCCCGACCGGTTTTCCACGACGAGTTGACGCAAAAGCGGTGAAAAGCCCTTGCAAAGATGCAACAGGCCCGTTGTAACATTGCAACGATGGCCGAGCCCCCAGCCACTGAACCTTCGTCGACGTCGCATAGACGCCGATTTCCCCGCTGGTGGCGCCGGGCGCTTCTGACTTCGCGCCGGATCAACCTGTTCCTGTGGCTCGCCGTCGTCGCCGCGAGCGCGCTCGTGGTCATGCTGGCAAGCGACTACCTCGCGCTTTCGCG
>DATJHD010000117.1:0-2113 GCA_035494275.1 Croceibacterium sp. | reverse complement strand
TCTGCAGCCAACCGGAACGGGCCCGCGCGCCGTGCGGGACGCGGGCGGCTGGGCACGGTCCGGACGGATTTCTTCCTGGATTCCACCGAACGCCTGACCGAGCAGGAGCGCGCGCTGATGACGGCGATGCTCCACTGCCTGGTGGGCGACATCGCGGACGAGGTTCGGGCGGCGCTCCCTGCCGGTTGGGTTGCAGCCAACGACGGCGACAACGCGGCGCTGGTCCGCCAGCTGACCGGCGCACGGCTGCTCGACCACCCCGTGCTGATGGCGCTGCTTCTCCGGCGCGCAGACGAGGAGCGGATAGGTACTGCGGCAAGGGCCCGCAGCGGGCGCCGCGAGGCGCGAGTGCTCCAGGGCCTGGTCAGCCATGAGAATGGCGCGGTCTCCGCGGCCGCGATGGCGCTGATCCTGGCGCGCGGTCGGCGGCGCGATCGCTTCGGCCAGTGCCTGATCGACTTCGACGACCTGCCGCCTGTCACAGCGGACGCGCTGGTTCATGCGATTGCCGCGGCGCTGCGTCAGGAGCTGACAGCGACCCGCGGCGGCGCTGCCGCCGATGCGGAGCTGTCTGCCGCCTCCGCGAACCTGCTCTCACGCCACGACCCCGCCCGCAGCATCGACGCCTTGACCGGCGCGCTGGTCGGCCTGCTCGAGGACAGCGGCGCCGCGACCGATGAGCTGGTGCTCGCCGCGGGGCAGGAGGGCGAGACGGCGTTCCTAGCCCAGGTCCTCGCCGGGCGCGCCGGCGTTCCCGGTTATGTTGCGCTCGACGAGCTTCTTTCGGGAGATGCGCAGCGGGTGATGGCGCTGTTCCGGGTGGCGGGATTTTCTCGCGAGCTCAGCGCGGGGTTGCTTGCGAGCATAGGCGACCTTCTCGGAATTGCCGATCCGGGCGCCGCGATCGGCGTGTTCGACGGAATGAATGACGAGCTGGTGACAGCGGTCGCGACCTGGTTGACGACTTCAGGCGCCTATCGCGAGGCGCTGGACTCGCTGGGATACGTTCGTGGCTAGCGCTCCGTCCGACCCCCGCGCGGTTGTCGGCCGTCTCGATAGATCGGGGCGGCTGATCGCTGCCGATCCGGAGCTGGAAGCGCTGCAGCGCGAGGCAGGTTCGGCGGTCGGTCAAACCCTGGCCTTGCCGCAAGTCGCGGCTGTCGCTCACCTTGCGCGCAAGCTTGGGACCGCCGTCGCCCGCCCGGCAATCGCGGCGTCGACGGACCATGACATCGAATTCTGGGTCAACGCCAAGCCCGAGGGCGATGAAATCGCTCTCTCGCTCGAAGGTTGGACGGTCCGGCCCGCCGCGGCTCCGCGCCTCGCGACGCTGCTTGGTGGCGGCAGCGAGGCGGCAGCCGCAGCGTCGCGCCACGAATGGACCACGGACGAAGAGCTTCGAATCATCTCGCTTTCCGCCGAACTCGCCGAGCTTCTCGGTGTCGACATCGCGGAGGCGTCGGGTGCGGCGCTCACCCGGATCGTTCGACTGGAAGAGGATGAGCTGGGCGAGATGCCGCTGGTGAACGCGCTCGCGGCGCGCCGCAGCTTCACGGGCCAGCGCGCCCGCAGCCGCTCGGATGACAATTGCGTCGTTCTGTTGAGCGGCGATGTCGTGACGGCCGCCGATGGGAGCTTCGCGGGCTTCCGCGGAACCGCACAGGGCGAGGGCGATGCTCAGCCGAGCGTTCCGGCGCGTTCGACCGCGTTCGACCTGGCGCTCGAGGAGGTCCTGCGTTCTCCCCTCGATCGGATCATCGAGAGCGCTGAGCGCATCGTCGATCGCTCCGACGGGCCCCTGCGCAGCGATTATGCGAGCTACGGCACCGACATCGCCTCCGCCGCGCGGCACCTGCTGTCGGTGCTGCGCGCGATGAGCGAGGAACCGGGCCAGGCCGACCTGACCGTCGATCTCGCAGCCCTGACCGGCGAAGCGGTCGTGATGCTCGATTCCACCGCCGAGGAGCGGGGGGTTCGGATCGAGGTCGAGGGCGGCGAGCCGCTGCCCGCGCGGGGGCAGGAGCGGGCGGTGATCCAGATCCTCGTCAATCTGATCAGCAACGCGATCCGTTATTCGCCCGAGCAGGGTACCGTGCACCTGGCCTTCGCGCGG